>JAEDJP010000059.1 GCA_016296285.1 Bacilli bacterium | reverse complement strand
TGGCACCAACGACGGAACGATCGCCCAAGGCGACGTCGTCATCGTGGAAACGGCGGATGGGTACGAGGCGGCGAATGTCTGCACTCCAGCGACTCCCCTTTCCCAATATCGTTCCTCTTTCGAATTGAAACCGATCCTCCGCAAAGCCACGAAATCAGACCTCGCGAAGCTGGAATTCAACCGCTCTTTTGAGAAGCATGCTCTCGAGGTGACGAAGAAAAACATCGCCTACCTCCACCTTCCGATGGATCTCATCGACGCCGTCTCGAATTTTGACGCGGACAAGGTGACGATCACGTACACTTCGACGGAAAAGAGGGTCGATTTCCGCGAACTCCTGCACATGATCGTCCCCGCCCTTTCTTGCCGCGTCGAGCTCCGCCAAATCGCCAGCCGCGACAAAGCCCGCATGATCGGCGGCATTGGCATCTGCGGCTTGCCCCTTTGCTGCTCCACGTTCCTCACGAGCTTCGAAGGCATCTCCATCCAACGCGCCAAAAACCAAATGCTCACCCTCAACATCCCGAAGCTCTCCGGGCCATGCGGCAAACTCATCTGCTGCCTTTTGTTCGAGGATGACGCTTATACCCAAGAGAAGAAAAAGTATCCTCCTCACGGCACCCGCATCCACACCCCGGATGGAGATTATTCCGTCGATAGCTTCAACGTGCTTTCGCGGACCGTTCGCCTTGTGAACGCCACGCGGGACGACTACAAAACCTATCCTTTGGACGATGTCCTCGCCATGCAAAATGGCACGTATCGCAAAAAGGTGGAGGAGACCGAGAAGACGAGCATCCTCCCCGATTTTGGGATTGGGTTGCGCGATGTTTCCTATGGCGGCATGCACCCGGACAAACTCGATAATACCCATTACGCCCAAGGCGCGAACCATAACAGCAATAGCAACGGCAAGGGCCAAGGAAACCGCAATAACCGTGAGAAAGACAATCGCCGCGGAAACCGCAACGACCGCCAGAATCGCCAAGATCGCAATCAAAATCGGCGTGGCGGCGAGCAAGCCCAGAACAATCAAAACCGCAATCAACAGCACCGGCACCAAGACAATCGCAACCGGAACGACAACGGCCAAAACCGTGGCAAAGACCAACGCCAAAATCAGGCAAAGAACGATAATAACCGCGCAAAAGGCAACAATAACAACCGGAATTTCCGCAACAATCGCGGGAATCAACATGGCAAGAAGCCGGAGAAAGCCGAATGAAAAGGGAACTCAATTTCGAAGGGAATTCTCCGCTCCTTTATCTCATCGCGACCCCGATCGGAAACCTCTCCGAGTTCTCTCCTCGGGCTATCGACGTCATCAAGGAGATGGATTATGTCGCCGCGGAAGACACAAGGAACGCCAGCGCTCTTCTTTCGCGCTTTTCACTAAGCAAGCCAACCATCTCTTGCAGGGAGCATAACGAGGAGGAGGCCGCGTCAAAAATCGTCGAGCTCCTCAAAGAAGGCAAGAAAGTGTGCTACATGTCCGATGCCGGATACCCCACTCTTAGCGATCCGGGGGAACGCCTTGTCGCCCGTTGCCTTGAGCAAGGCATCAAGGTCACGGTTGTCTCGGGGCCAAGCGCCGCGATCAACGCGCTTTCCTGCTCCGGCCTCGATTCCAGCCATTTCTATTTCGAGGGTTTCCTTCCCGCGAAAGAAAGCGAACGGAACGAGGAGCTCCGCGAACTTGCCAAGCGCAAGGAAACCTTGATCTTCTACGAATCCCCTCACCGCATCACGAAAACCCTCATCGCGATGGCCGCGAGCCTTGGCAATCGCAAAGCGGTGATTGCCCGGGAACTCACGAAGCTCCACGAAGAATTCATCCGCGGGACCTTATCGGAACTCGCCCTCGAGCCCGAGGATTCTCTCCGAGGAGAAATGGTCATCGTCGTCGAAGGAAACCTCGAGAAGGAAGAGGAAGCGGACGACAACGCAATCCTTCTTGCCCTAAAGGACGAACTCGACTGGGGAAGGAAGGGAAAGGAAGCGGTGAAAAACGTCGCCGCGAACCTCTCGGTTCCCAAAAATCGCGTATACGCCCTCTATCTTTCGGCCTTCAAAGCCGAAAACTGAAGCCGTTTATTTGGTTTCATCTCGCGCCTCAAGCGCGAGTTTTTTTTCTCTTCCTTCACCCCGATGACGAAGGAATAAACGAGGTATGCCGCGAAGGCGCTCGCGCCAATCCCCCACGCGATCGCTGACAAAGAGGAGCCGGGCGTCGTGTAACGGAGCTCGTAATGGACGGTTAAGGGGTTCCCGTTTTCGTCGAGGGCAGAGGGCGCGACGAAGCCGACGAGGCCTCCATCGAGTTTGACCATTTGGCAGCGGATTTCTTCGCCTCCTGGCAGGAAAGCGGTGGCGTGCCAGCCGGCATCGTAACCGAGCTGAGTGACCACGAGGCGGTCCTCGGAATAAGCGGTGTCGAACGTGAAGACGTTGGTCTTGTAGGCGACATTTTGGAGTTTGTCTTTCTGGATGACGTCTTGCTGGGCTTTCCAATCCGCGTAAGTCGTCGGATAAAGATACACGTTCGTCGGATCGAATCGGATGATGGGGTCCGTCTTGCTGCCCGTGAAGCAGAAGACGACGGCCTTGACGCGTCCCTTCGCATAGAGGCCGAACGTCGAGGAACGGGACCCGTAATACGAACGGTTGCTTTCGACTTTTCGGGCGTTCTCAAACGCATTGTATTCGAAGCAAAGGAGGTCGTTTTCTTTCACGAGGTTGCCGTTTTCGTCATAAGAATCCCCGATGCAATAAACCCGGGGCACGGCATTCGCGAGATTGCCGGAAGTGTAGCAGTTGTTGTAGTACTTGAGCTCGAAATAGGTGCCGTTGAAGTCATCGTTGAAGTAATCGCCGGATGAGCTCGTGAAAGCGACCATCCCCGTATCCCGTTCCATGTTGAACATGGAGGACACCGCATAGGATTCGGCATGGTGATTCAAGAAATACCCAAGGCCTTCCTCATAATAAGACGCTTTCGAGGAGGGGATCATGAGATCGCCATCCGCGACATGGTAGTACCGGGCTTTCAAACCCCTGTTGAGCGAGAGAATCTTCGACGTGGAGATGAGGTCCGGGGCGGTGGAACGAACCGTGAACCCATCCGGCAAGGTCACGTCGCTCGGAACCATCGCGCCGCGCGTCTGCACGTCCTCGACGCGGAGGAGATAACGGAATCCCTCAAGACCGCTCGCGGGACTGTAGAAATTCGTCCGATAATAGGAATTCTCATTGGGGATCAACGAGTAAAGGAAGCGCGAGTCCACGGCCCACCCAAGGCTTGGGCGAGCGGATTCAGGGACCCCATAGAGGCGACTAGTGTTGCGGTTCATGCCCTCGACCTCGATCTCTTCCGCGCCGAAGGGGACGTTGGGCTTCATGAACCAAGGCTTGGAAGGATTGTCAGGATCCTTCCACGAGGAATAGGAATTCGAGATTTGGTAATAACGGTATCCGATCATCGAATCGGTCGATTCGCGCTTGTTCCCGTAATAGCCGCTCCAAGAGGGGTTGTAGATTTCCTCGCTCCCATAGCTCGTGATGACGGAACCCGTGAATTTCATGTGGTTGTTGAGAGCGAATTGTTCCACGTCGAAATTCATGAGGGAGTGGAAATCGGCAGAGCCGTTCAAGCCCCCGACTTTCGCGGCGTATTTGGTCCCGGAATACGCATCGGCATAGGTGCGGTAGAACGTCGAGTCCTTTTCTTTCAACGTGTTCGCGACCAAAGAGACGGTGTCACGGGCCCCTTCCCCGCCGGCAAACCACTTCTCATAATTCCAAAGGCCATCATAAAGATAAGCAAGGTTTCCCATGACGATCGCCTCGACCGCCACGGTGATGCAAAGAACCTTGGGAAGCCACTTCTTCTTTTGACCGATGACCATCAAGCTCGCTTCGATGAGGACAAGCGCGGCTTGGTAATAGAGATACCAAGCGTTGGTGATTTTGCCGTTATAGATTTCAGAGGCGGTCACGTATTCCTTCGGCCAGTAGGTCTGGTGGTTGGGGTTCCAGGACGAATCGAAGGTGATGCCTTTGAGAAGGGCGTCCGATAGATAGAACGTCGCGATGGTGCCGACCAGGGCCAAGATACCCGATAGGACCGGGACGAATTTGGGGGACGTTTCCCTTTGGTCAAAGGCCCATGCGCAGTAATAGGTAATCAAGGGGATCAAGACGAGGTACCAGCGACCATATCCGTTGCCGGAGAAGGCATAGAAGAAATAGTAGGCGAAGTTCGTGAAGACCAGGAACCCGAGCAGGAAAACGGCGAGGAGATGGCTTCCTTTCCTTTGGCGGATGGATTCCACCAAGGCCGTGAAGAACAAAATGACGCAGGGCGTGTAGCAGAAAAGGGAGGAAGTCCAAGCGTCATAACTGCTGCGGGCAAGGGGCAAGGCGAGATGTCCCGCGGTCGGGAAGAAGAAAGAAAGCAAACCCATGAGCTCGCGGCCGGGGTGATCGCCGACCATCTCGAACGTGAGCGAGAAAAAGGAGCGAAGGTCATGGGAGGCTAGCGATGCTTTGACGGCGGAAAGATACGCCGTGCCGATGGACATGCTGCGACCGGATAGGGCGGATTCCCGCACGGATGGGAGCAAGGTAAAGCATGAAAGGCATAAGCCGACGGCGAAAGAGGCGACCCCCGTGCCGATGACGATCCAATTCTCCTTCGCGGATCTCGTCTTGATCGTCCAGAAATAACGCCACAAAGCGTAGAGGACGCCGAAGATGCAAAGGACGACGAGCAGGAAGAAGGAGGTGATACCCTCGAGGAACAGCGACCAAACGAGGATCCCGGGCTTTCGTTCCTTGATGACCTTCTCGATCCCCCAAAGAATCATGGGCACATAGACGACGGCGCTCACGAAGCTCGGGAAGCCCACGAAGAAGGAAACATATCCAGACAACCCGGCGCATAGGGCCGCAAACCGGGCGGTCCATTCCTTGATTCCCATGTATTTGAGATAGCAACGGGTGAGAAGCACCGCGACCATGATCTTGACGGCCGTGAGGATGGCCATCATTTGAGGCACCCATGCGCGCGGGAAGAAAACCATCACGACCACGAACGGATCGAACAACCCATAATAGCTGTTCGAGCCGATGGCATCGGTCCCGATATACGTCGAGAAATCATAGAGGGGGAAGCTGCCCGTCGAGAAAAAGGTCCGCCAAGCGTCGTGATAGGTATAAGCAAAGGGGATGTATTGCCACGCGGTATCCCAGTTCAGCATCTGCGTGAAAGAATTCGCGAACAAGGAATAGCCAATCCAACCGAACCCGACGACCAAGGCAAAGAGCGCGTAATAGAAAAGGGAATCCCACCGAAACAAAAAGGGGAATCGCTCACGGAAAGAACTCGTCCGCTTGCTCTTGCGAAGGCTTGCTAACGAAGTGTCGCTCACGCTGCCTCTCCTTTGACCTCTTTCGCTTTTTCGGCTTCGTCTTCATCTTGGGCAATGCCGACCAAATCCGAAACGGGGAGGGCAAACGCGATACCCATGCCCTTGGTATTCATGCCCGCCCCTTCGTTGATGGCGGACAAAACGGCGTCGGAAATCGCCTTCGGGACGAGGATCAAAACGATTTCTTTTTCGGGCGTGACGGTAATGCCGAAGAAGGCTTCGGCCTCCTTGTTCCCGGAACCACGGCCCGTCAACACGGTCCCGCCGCGGGCGCCGGCTTGTTTCGCGGCTTCCATCACGAGATCCGTATATCCACGATTCACGATGGAGATGATGGCAACAAATGGTTTATTCACGGGATTTCCTCCTTTTCTTTTTGGGATCGACCGGATGCTCGAACCGGCGGGTGTTGGAAAGCATTTTATAGATGGATACCCCAGCCAATGAATCAAGCGGCACCGTGAAGGCGATTCCCGCGGACAAGGGGCTCACCGAGAAGCGGTCCTGCAAGACCCCTTTGATGCCAGGCCAGGCATCTTCGCGGATGACGCTGATCTCGACATCTTTATCCAAAGATCCAGATCCAAGGACGGCGTAGAAATCATTCGGCGCGGTTCCTTTGGCGTGAAGCGAATAGACCCCGTAAGCACCCGCTTTCTTCAGCAGGGTTTCGACGGACGATCCTTGTCCTTTGCTGACGACGACCAACACGAAAACAAGGGGGGCGATGCGATGGGATTGGTCGTAAGGAAGTTTCGTTTTCTCCATGCTCATGCTCCTTCCGTTTGGAAATGGATGATCTGGTCATCGTCTTCCTCGACTAAGCGCTTCTTCGCCTTGTCGAGGGCTCTCTTCGCCTTGATGGTGCTCGTCAAACCAAGGGCCTGCAAAACGATGAGGGGCATCAACGCGACAAGCGAGACAAGCCCAAAACCATAGAGGTAAACATCCTGTCCCCCGGCAAAGGCAAAGCCGATGCAGAAAGGAAGGACGAAGGTCGAGGTCATCGGACCGGAAGCGACGCCGCCCGAATCGAACGCCATCGCGGTATAAATCGGGGGCACGAGGAAACTGAGAACGAAGGCCAAAACATACCCCGGAATCAAATAATAGGCGATCGAGAACTGGAAGAAAGAACGCACGAGATGCAAGATGACGGCCACCCCGATGGAACCTGCCAAAACCGTGAGGACGGTGCCGGATTTGATGGTTCCATCCGAGACGTCCTCGATCTGATGGACCAAGACATGGACGGCAGGCTCGGCCAAGACGCCGAACACACCAAATAGGCCCCCGAGGACGAGCGCGATCCAAAGGAAGGAAGAGGAACTGCCCAAAGCTTGTCCGAGCTTGGAAGCAATCGGCATGAAGCCCGCTTCGACGCCGGCGAGGAACAAGACGAGACCGACATAGGTCACGAGCATCCCGAGGATGATGCGCAGGATCGTCGTCCATTTCAGGTGGAGGAACGCGAAATTGTAGACGAGGAAGAAAAGGAGGATGGGGCCAACGGACAAGGCGACCGATCCAAGGGTTGTCAGCAAGGCGTGGCCGAAATTCGCACCCATGTCCCCCGTCAGTTTGGACAAAGGGTCGGCATAGTCGCTCATCAAAGGCAATTCGCGTCCCGTCGCTTTCATGATCATGGCGATCAGGATGACGGAAAGGATGGGGCCGATGGAACACAATGCGGTAAGACCAAAGGAATCGCTCCCATTGCCCTTGCCACGGTGGCTGGCCGCGCATCCCAAGCCAAAACCCAAGAGGAAAGGAACGGTGACCGGGCCGGTCGTGACGCCACCCGAGTCAAAGCACACAGGAAGGAAACGGGGGTCGATCAAATAGATGAGGGCGAAAGCCAAGCCATAGAAGGCAAGGAAGAGAACATTGAGATTCTTGTGGAACAGGATGCGGAGAACGCCAACGACCAAAAAGATGCCGACGCCGACGCCGATGGTCCAGACGATGACGGTTTCCTCCACCCCGATTTGTCCGCTCAAGACCGAGAGGTCCGGTTCGGCGACCGTCACGAGAACGCCCAAGATGAAGGTCATGGCGATCACGAAGAAAAAGTTCTTCTTTTGCATGAGGGATCCGCCGATTTGGACGCCGATCTCGCTCATGGATTGCTCCGTTCCGGCGTTGAACAAGGTCATCCCGAACACGATCATGACCGCGGAAATCAAGAAAGAGTAGATATCCGTGTCGGTCAGCATGAATTCCGCGGGGAAATATCCCTCAGGGACGCCAAAACGGGTCACGAGGAAAAACGCCACGATGACAATCGCGATGGGAAGGGCCGAGAAAAAGGATTCCCGGAGTTTTAGGAGCCAATATCTAGCGTTTCCCATGAGCTCCCTTCTTCAAGGAATTTCCCCCGAAACGGGCATCTTTGGCCTGTTGTCTCTTTTTCCCGACGGAAATCTTCGTCTGGCTGCGCGTCGGGCGAGCATTCTCTTTGTCCTTGCGCTTCTTCTCTTCTTCCGCCTTGGCGGCCATGATGCTCTTCTCGAAGAACATCTGCTTGAAGGCTTTGGGCATGGGGGATTTGATGTCGTAGGCTTTGCCGGTCAAGGGATTCGTGAAAGCGAGCTCATAGGCATGAAGGCCCAAGCGCTTGAGCGGGTCGGCCGGCTCCCCGTATTTGTCGTCCCCGACGATCGGG
>JAEDJP010000058.1 GCA_016296285.1 Bacilli bacterium | reverse complement strand
AGTCTCGGCGTCAGCGAATCCTACGTCAAGAAAACCGTCGAATCCCTTCGCATGCAAGGGAAGCTCAAGCATTACGGTTCCCGCAAGGGCGGGTCCTGGATCGTGTAGAAGAAGAATTCTTGGGCGTTTTCTTCCTCCCACATTCGCTTAAGGCCACAATCGAGGCATTCTCGATGCGAGTGCGTCCTTCTCCCGCGGGGATGAAGACGATGTTGCCCCCTATTTGAGGCCGAGGGCATGTCGACTTTCTTGGGGAAAGACGACGCTTTTGTCCAACTCGCGTTTCAAGGTCCCCGTCATAACGAATCTTCTTGCATAGTTTCTTCCTTCCTTCTGGTAGGCAAAAAGAGTTTTGCAATCCACCAATTTCATGGAAAAGAAACCGCTTTTTCGCTCGTTTTCGGTTTGCTTAAGCCCCTCCAAACAAAAAAAGAAGAAGGAAATCCGTTTCGGCGTGCTAAGATACCACCCGTATGAACTTCATCTTCGTGTCCCCGAACTTCCCCGTGCGTTACTACAAATGGACGGAATCCCTGAAAGCAAGAGGCGTGAACGTCCTCGCGATCGGAGACACCCCCTATAACGCCCTCCATTCCCGCCTTATCGCCTCGGTCACGGAATACTATTACGTCCCGGACATGAACGATTTCTCCTCCATGTGCCGCGCCGTCGAGTATTTCGAGAGGAAATACGGCAAGATCGACGCCCTCGAATCAATGAACGAGTGGTGGCTCCGCAGCGACGCGAAGCTCCGCGCCCGCTTCGGGATCGAGGGGCTTTTGCCCCGCGACATGGACGCGATCACCGCCAAAAGCGACATGAAGAAGTACTTCGAGCTCGGCGGGGCGAAAACGATCCGTTACCTCCTCGTCCAAGGCCCGGAAGACAAGGAAAAGGCCCTCGCGTTCGTCGAGGAAGTCGGGTATCCCGTCTTCGTGAAGCCCAACGTCGGCGTCGGTGCGAGCGATTCCTATCGCCTGAATGACCGCGCGTCCCTCGACCGCTTCTTTTCCCGCCCCTTGCCCGAGCCCTACATCATGGAGGAATACGTCAACGGCTCCATCGTGAGCTTCGACGGCATCTGCGACTCCAAAAGCGACGTCGTCTTCGCGACCACCGACCATTTCCCGACCCCCATCGCCGAGATCGTGAACGAGGGCCTTGATTACTATTACTACGACTGCCCCTTCTCCTTGCCGATGAAAGACATCGACGCCAAGGAATTCGAGAGGGTCGGCCGTTCCGTCGTGAAGGCCTTCGGCATCAAGAAGCGTTTCTTCCACATCGAGTTCTTCGTCTTGAAAGAGGATAAGCCGGGCCTAGGTAAGAAAGGGGATTTCGTGGCCCTCGAATGCAACATGCGCGCCCCGGGCGGTGACACCCCCGATCTCATCGACTACGGCAACAGCGTCTCCGTCTACGACATCTACGCGGACGTCATGGTCTACGACGAAAGCAGGACCAAGCCCTACCCGAAGCCCTATTACGCCTTCGCGACCCATCGCCGGGACACCCTCGCTTACGAGCATCCCGAATCGGAGATTTACGAGAAATACCGCGACGCCCTCGTCCAGACGGGAAGGTATCCCGCCCACATGGCTGTCGCGATGGGGGACCGCTATTACGACGCGAAGTTCGAGACCCTCGAGGAAGGACTCGCCTTCGACGCCTTCGTCCGCGAGAAGGTCCATTACGAGAAATAGGCGGAAAGGATGTCCCTTGCCCCTTCCTCCCCGAGGTCCATCGGGGAGCCAAGGCTCGGCAGGACGAATTCCCCGACCCCAGGATAAAGCGAGGCGAACTCGCTTTTTTCTTGGGACGAAAAATAGAAGAGGTCGACGATGGCAAACGGGGCATCCGAGAGGAACATCCCGCATTCCAAAAGGGAACGGATACCCTCGTCCTCCCCGTCCGTCACGTAATAGGCATCGGGGGCATCCGAAACGAAAGCGTCCAAGGAAGCGTAACGCGGGACCCGCGAGACGTTGATCGAGGGAAGGACCATCTCCCCGAATGCCCGGGGGGAGGAAACCCCGTCCATGACGGGGAAGGAAGACACCTCGGTCCCCGAGAACAGATAAAGGGACGGGGTCAAAAAGGAAACGGGGAGGCCAAGGTCCGGATAGGCATCCTTGAGGAGCTTCATCTCGCGGTTGATCGCGCTTGGGCCTTCTAGAAGCAGGAATTCGAGGTCCGTCTGGGAAAGGAAGGAACAGACCGCGTCCTTGGCCGCGACGCAGTGGGAACAAGACGGGGAGGAAAGGTAGAGGAAGAACGCCTCGTCGTTATCGATCCGCCTAGCCATGTCCTGCGCGTTCGTCGCGCGCGTATAAGTAGATAAAGGGGAAGAATACCCCATCAAGCGATCGAGCGACCCGTTCCGGAACGCGAAAGGCTTGCTTTCGTCGCGCCCGATTTCGAAATCCACGCGCGATGGGTCCCCCGAGGCGCAGGAAGCGAGGAGGAGGGGCAAAAGGAGAACGACCGCTTTTTTCATCCCCTATAGGATAGGACGAAACCGCCGAAAAAGAAGAAAAAGCGCGATGAGAGGCAAATAATCCTTTCCAATTCGCCCCTGAAAGACCAAAATATAGGAAAGGAATCCCATGAACATCCTCCACAGCATCGATCCCCGTCGCATCACGCCCGACCATTTTATGGCCTGCATCGAGATCCCCGCGGGTTGCAAGAACAAATACGAGCTGGACGTCGAGACGGGTTGCCTCGTCCTCGACCGCGTCCTTTACACCTCGACCCATTACCCCCAGAATTACGGGTTCATCCCGCGCACCTGGAGCAGGGACGAGGACCCGCTGGACGTGCTTGTCCTCTCGAGCGAATCCGTGGTCCCGATGTCCTTGGTCCGTTGCTACCCCATCGGCATCCTCAAGATGGTCGATAGCGGCGAGACCGACGAGAAGATCATCGCCATCTGCGAGAACGATCCCTTTTACAACACTTTCCGCTCGATGGATGACGTCCCCGCGCACATCCTCGAGGAAATCTCCCATTTCTTCCAGCATTACAAGGAGCTAGAGCACGGCAAGGACACGGTCATCGAGGGTTTCCTCGGGGTCGAGGAAGCCAAGAAGACCATTGCCGAATGCCGCGAACGCTATGACGAACGTTTCCCCCAAGAAAAATAGGATCGCGACCATCGCTTTCGTCGCCCTCTTCGGCGTTTTGGCCGTCCTCGGACTCGTCTTTTCCTGCCTTCAGGAAGAAACGGTCCGCCCCATGGTCAAGGATTTCGCCGATTGGGTCGCCAAGGTCGTGAACGCGTTTGCCAAAGGCACCGTCGACGGGGGCAACCAAGCCTGGTTCCGCGCGGTCATCCGCAACCTCTTCGGGCATTTCTTCCTGTTCATGTTTCTTGGCGTCTTCGCGGATCTTTCCGCTGCCCGCCTCTTGCCCTTCAAGAAGCTCCCGTGGCTTTTTTCCGCCCTCGTCGGTTTCGGAGCGTGCGCGGTTTTGGCCTTCCTTTTCGAAGGCTTGCAGATGATCCCCGCCCTTGACCGCCCCGCGAGCTGGTCCCACGTTGGCATCGATGTCGGGGGCGCCGCCCTCGGGGTGTTGCTCGCCTTGCTTATCGCCACCTTCGTCAAGGTGCTCAAAAGCGAGCCCGAGGACGACGGGAAAAAGAAGAAGCAAAGGCTTTGATCCTCAACGCTTTTTGGGAGCCTTCCTCGCCTCGAGGAAGGCTTTTTCGACCTCTTCTGGGATGGCGCGGATATAGGCACTTTGGTAGGAACGGAGGACCGCCTGCCCCTTCGTACTTCCGCGCCGCACGTCCTTGTGGGGGGCGTATTGGACCTCGCCTTCCCTTTTCCCGGAGGCGAGCAAGGCAAGCGCGCAGGCGGTCTCGATTTCCTTGGGGCTCGGGTCGTCTTTCTGCAGGATGAGGTGGGCGCCCCTTGCCTCCTTGACGTGGAACCAAAGGCGGTCCTTCTTGGTCGCGTAGAGGAAGGAGAGGTAGTCGTTTTGCATCGCGTTCTTGCCAAAGAGGAAGGACGTCCCGTCGATTTTCACTTGGTAAGGGAGGATCGCGGGCTCGGATAAGGGGCTATGCTTCGCCCCGTCTTTTTCCTCGAGGCGATATTCTTTGCCAAGGCGCTCGAGGGCTTCTTCGTCCGCCTCTTCCAAGGCTTGGGACAAGGTCTCGAGGCGCTCGAGCTCGCGATACGCCCCTTCTTTGTTCTTGCTCGTTTCCTGCAAGGTCGCCTTCGCTTTCTTCGCGCGCTTGAAGAAGGCTTCCGCGTTTTGGGATGGGCTCTTCCGGGGATCGAGGGGCACGGGGACGCCATAGACGTCCATGACGCCCGAGGAAGGGTCGATGTCCCCCATGTTCGTGTAGATGAAATTGCCGTATTCCCCATCCCCTCGGTGGGCCTTGGCCTCCTCTTCCTCCTTCTCGAGCTTGACGAGTTTGCGCTCGAGCGCCTTCTTCCGCGTCTTGATGTCGCGGAAAAGGGTCGAAAAGCGCTCTTTCTTGCGCTTTTCGAGGAGCGATCCTTCCTTGGCTTCCATCGCCTCGTTGTGGGCGGAAAAATCAAAGGGCTTTTGCAGCGGGGTTGGGGCGAACGGGAGGCTCGGGGGGACGTAGGTCATGCCCCGCAGGACGACCCGTTTCTCAAGGAGGGAAGGGCTTGGCTTCTTGACGAAGAGGATCTTGCCGTTCTCGTCGAGGAGCAAGACGTTCGGGTGGTGGGGCAAGAGCTCGACGACGAGGGTGCGCCTTTCCTCGAGGAAGAGGTCGTTCACGCAGAGCAAGGAGAAGAGGAGCACGCGGTCCTCCCCGCCTTGATGAACCCCCAAGACGCTTGCCCCGCTCAGCTCCTTCCGAAAATACTGCGAAAGCGGGGTCGATAGGCTCGTGAGGCCCAAGGGCGAGGAAGAGAGGTAGCAAGAAGGGTCCGCGGGGTCGAGCACGAAGACGAGGCGCTTGCCCTTCGACGCGGAAAAGGAAAGGACGTCCTCATCGATCTGGACGAATTTCCCGAGGCGTTCCCCTCTTAGGGCGCCTTCCAGCGCGGTCGCGAGTTCCCCGACTTCCCTTGGCTTCAGCATAACCCCCTTAGTATAGCACGCGCGAGAGCCCCGTATCCTCCCCTTCCTCGCGCCATTGATGAACGCCCCGAAATGAGCCGTTCCCTTTTATCGCGCCCCTTGGCATAATGTTTCTCATGCCACGCGAAATCCCCCTTTACCTGGCAAACGAAGCGATCCCCGCTTCCCTCGCCGAGGCCATGGAACTCCCTTTGCTCCGACGCCTTTTGGATGTCGGGATGCACTGCGGCCTCGAATACACGGCCTACCCCTATTTCGCGAAGGTCGAGCCCTATAACCGGTTCGAGCATTCTCTCGGGGTGGCCTTGCTTTGCCTTCGCTTTTCCAAGGATGAACGCATCGCCCTGTCTGGCCTTTTTCACGACATCAGCACCCCTTGCTTCGCCCACGTGGTCGATTTCCTCCAAGGGGATCCAGAGAAACAGGAGGCCACGGAATCCTTGACGGAAACCATGCTTCACGACGACCCCGGGGTCATGGCGTTTCTTAAAAGGCGCGGCATCCCCCTCGAGGACGTGTCCGATTATCATCGTTACCTCATCGCGGACAACGACGCCCCGCGCCTTTCCTGCGACCGCCTCGAATACACCCTCTCGAACTTCCTCCATTTCGGGGTCTATCCCCTGAAGACCGTCCTAGCATTGCTTGATGACCTGTGCCTCACGAAGAACGAGGGCGGGGAAACCGAGATCGCCTTCCAGACTCTTGGAAGCGCCCTCCTCTTCGGGAAGGGGATGCTCGTGAACGCGGACATGTACACCCGGGACGAGGACCGCTTCGCGATGGAGGCCCTCTCGCGCCTGCTTTCCTCGTGCCTTCGGGATGGGACCATCGAGCCCAAGGACCTCTACCGGACCGAGCAAGCCTTGATCGAGAAGCTCCTTTCCTCCGCGCGGAAAAAGGACTGGTTCGCCTATCGCGGCCTTTGCCTCGTCGCGCGAGATCCCGTCGAAATCGAGGGGGCGTCCCTCCTCTTTTCCGCATCCATCAAGACGAAGAAGAGGTTCATCGATCCCCTCGTGAAGGGCAAGGGGCGCCTCTCGAAGCTCTCGCCCGAATTCGGGGAGGCTCTTTCCGCGTTCCTTTCCCGTTCGTTTGATCCCATTCTCTACGGGTATTCCCATGCCGGGCCATACTCGTTTTGACGTTTCGGCCCATCCTAGTCCCCGATGATGAACGCCCCGAGAGTCTCGCTTTGACGCGCCCCACCAAAAGCTGGGAATGTTCCGCACTATTCGGCATTTCGGGGCTTTCTTTCACCTCTTAGAACGATTACAATACCCCCAATATGGCAACCAAGGGACATCTTTTCATCCTCTCGGGCCCTTCCGGGGTCGGCAAGGGGACCGTGCGCAAAGAGCTCATGAAAGACCCCTCCCTCCGCCTTTATTACAGCGTTTCCATGACGACCCGCTCCCCGCGTCCCGGGGAAGTCGACGGCAAGGATTATTATTTCGTGAGCCCCGCGCAATTCGACGAGAACCTCAAAAGAGGCAACCTCCTTGAATGGGCGGAATTCGTCGGCAACCGCTACGGCACCCCCAAGGACAAGGTTGAGGAAATGCTCGAATCCGGAAAGAACGTCCTCCTCGAGATCGAGGTCAACGGCACGATGGAAGTGCTCGCGAAATGCCCCGAGGCCATCTCCATCTACCTGATCCCCCCGTCCTTCGAGGCCCTCGAGTCCCGCATCCGGGGCCGGAGCACCGAGCCGGAAGAAGTGATTCAGCAACGCCTCGCGAAAGCCCGTTACGAGCTCACGATGGGCGACCGGTACCGGTACCGCGTCGAGAACGACGACGTCCTCCGGGCCGCCTCCGAGATCGCCGCGATCATCAAGGCCGCGTAAGCGGTCTTTTTTTGAACCTCGCCCCTTTCTAAAATCCGCGACCCGTTTATACTACCCTTGATGATCCTTCTCGACGTCCTCCTCCAACACGGGGTCTATGGCCTTGACCGCCCCTTCACCTACGCGTGCAAGGATGGCTTTGCGGTGGCCCCGGGCTGCCGGGTCCTCGTGCCTTTCCACCATACCCGCATCGTCGGGTTCGTGGAACGCGTTTCCAGGACGGATCGCCCGATCGAGGACATCGAAGAAGAACGGGGCTACCGCGTCTCCTTCATCGAATCCGTCATCGACGAGAAGCCATTGCTCGGCCAAGAACTCCTTTCCCTCGCCGAGGAGATGGTCGCCCATTACCTTTCCCCGCGCATCGACGTCCTGAACGCGATGCTGCCCCCGTCCCTCAAGCCGACCCTCGGGGGCCTCAAGGGCCCGAAGATCGCCTACGAGGATTTTCTCTATGCTTTGGACGTCAGCGAGGAAGGCCTCACACCCAAGCAAATCGAGATCCTGCGCCTCGTGGTCAAAAACGGGGAAATCCGCAAGAAAGAGGCCGGCTCCCCAAGCGTCGTGAAGAAGCTGCTCGAGGCCAAAAAGCTCGCCATCCGCAAGAAGGAAAAGGCCCGCTACACCCTCCCCGAATACGAAAAAGAGCAACCCCACCCCCTCAATTTCGAGCAAAACAAGGCCATGGAGACGATCCTCGCCTCCCCCAAGGAGGTCGTCCTCCTCCAAGGGGTCACGGGCTCGGGGAAGACCGAGGTTTACCTCCATCTTTCGGAACGCTATCTCGAGCAAGGGAAGAACATCCTCATGCTCGTCCCCGAGATTTCCCTCACCCCCGTGATGGTCGAGTATTTCTCCCGCCGCTTCGGGGAGAAGATCGCGATCCTCCATAGCGGCCTCACCCCCGCGGAGAAATACGACGAATACCGCCGCATCGCGGAAGGGAAGGCCCGCATCGTCGTCGGGGCCAGAAGCGCCGTCTTCGCACCCCTAACCGACATCGGCCTCATCATCCTCGACGAGGAGCACGTCGATTCCTACAAGCAGGATTCCCCGCCCTATTACCACGCGAGGGAAGTCGCGATCTTCCGCGCCCGCCACTTCGGGGCCAAGGTGGTCCTCGGGAGCGCCACCCCGAGCCTCGAGAGCAAGGCCCGCGCCCAAAAAGGCGTCTATGGCTTCGCCCTCATGAGCCGCCGGGTCAACGAGGCCCCCTTGCCCCCCGTCAAGATCGTGGACCTGCGCGACCGGTCCATCATGATGAGGAACGACAACGTGTTCTCCAAGACCCTCGTGGACGCGATCCGCGACCGCCTCGTCAAAAAGGAGCAGGTCATGCTGCTGCTCAACCGCCGCGGCTACAGCTCCTTCACGCGCTGCGCTTCCTG
>JAEDJP010000057.1 GCA_016296285.1 Bacilli bacterium | reverse complement strand
CGAATATCAGCGTCACTTCCATCGACGTCAATCTCTACACGACGAATGAGCAGATTTCTGCTGCCGCCGCTTTGACCGTTCTATCTGCGAAAGCGGCTGTCAACAATGCTGCTGCTTTCCTCGAAGACCAAGGACTTCCTTATGTGTTCTGATTCGATTTCGGTCTCAGGCAAAGCCGCCCGTCAATTTCTGGGCTTGAAATTGGAATCGTTGGGATTGACGAAGGAAATGCTTGCGAGTCCATCTGTATTCGATTCGATGGGCGTAAAAACCGCTATTCTCTTCTCACCCAACACACAAAGCAACTTTGCTCTTTCGCTTTCCGCATTTCCAAATTACAAGGTCGAGGAAAGCATCAAGGAAATCATGGAAAAGTCGGAGGTGCCTTTCTTTGAGTTTTATTCGTCTTTTGAGACCAAGGACGAAGAGACGAAGAAAACCGATTTATCCCCATGGGTGAATTCCCATTTGAATGAAGGAACGCTATTGGCTGTCAAAAACGTGAAAGGAATCTTGCCTTCCCTTTATTGGGGGTTGAGGAACTCAATCGCTCACGGAGATGTTTTGTTTCGCGACAACATCTATTATTTCTTTTCGGAAGAACGGAACCGTAAACTGCTGAACTTTCTCCTCGCGACGAAAGATCCACAAGCCGTGAATCGACTGTTGGCTTGCATAGAAACGGTCATCAAGCCGAGTCTTGAGTCGAAAAAGCAGCAAAACAAGAAAACAAGATAGTCGGATAGGTGTCCTCATTCCTCTTCCGGGACATACACCCAGAACTCGAGGTCGCTGCAAGAAGAATCCGCTTCGTCCACATACGCCAAAGCATCGACGTAGATGGTCCCGTTGTCGTAAGAGAAATAGGCTTCGTAATCTCCGTATTCCTCGCTGTAGAAGGGCTCCGTGTCGAGGGTATACCCGTCGATCAGGAATTCCTCCGCGACGAGGATCGCCTCGTCGGGGGTGACGCCGGGGATGACGGCCCCCGTGAGGTAGACGTCATAATCCGCGTCGTAGAGCCAATCCTCGCCTTCGACGCTCGTGCCGAAGAGGTTATTCGCGATGCCCTTGACGATCTCGATGAGGCGTGCCTCGATCGGATCGAGTTCCTCGATCGAAGAATCCTCTTGGGTGTCTTGCGCCAAAGAGGAAGAAGCGAGATCCTCGCCGCCGGTTGAAGATTCGCTCGGGACATTCGAAGCGCATCCCCCAAGAAGGAGGGAAGAGGCCGCGATGATGGTCGCGAGGGAGAGAAGGTTCTTGTTCATGATGGTCGGTATCCTTTTTTTGATTCCCATATAGGATAGGGAAAGAAGCAAGACACGCAAGAAGAATCGATACATACTCGCCTAGCCTCGCGAAGATCGAACCCGTATAATGCCGTTATGCAAGGGGATAAGGACACGGAACAACGACTGACGTGGTGGAAAGCGCTTCTTTTCTCGCGCCGATTGAAGCGAATCGTCGCCAAGATGGAACAAGATCTCCTGTTCTGCCCAGATACTCTTACCTCTTTTGAAGCGCTCGCCCGTCGTTGCGAAGAGAAGAAGGGGCTTCTTTTCACGCGTTATGCCCGCGTCTACTCCCTCAATCGCCCTTACCTTGAGGCGCGTCGGAAAACCGATGCCCGCTTCCGCGACGTTTTCGAGCTCGCCCGCGCTTCCCTTGCCCCCGATTCTCCTTTGGAATTCCCGGATGGCTTTGAGGATTCTCTCGCATGGGCGATCGAGGTTTCTTCGTGTTCCCCCTCCCATCAAGGGGAACATGCTTTCCTGCGGGATTTTTCTTCCCGCCTCCAAGAGATCCTCGCGGAAAAAGAAGCCTATCGCACGTTTGAAAAAGGCATTTCTCTTGAAGGGGAGGGCTACGTGGATTTTGATCGGGGGCAAGCCATCTTGAAGGCCGTCCGGGACAAAGCCCTTTCCCTCTTCCCGGATGGCTGTTCCCCGGACCTAGAACGGCTTCTCTCCCAAGACATCGAGCCAAGAAGGGAACGCCACAACCGGGAATTCGAGGACGAGGCGATCAAGAACCCCGTTTTCGACGACATCAACGGCCGTTCTTTGAGCGAAGAGCAGAGGCGCGCGGCCGTCGTCGACGAACGCCATACCCTCGTTTCGGCTCCCGCGGGGTCTGGCAAAACGCTGCTCCTGCTTGGAAAAATCCGCTATCTCATCCAGTCCTGCGGGGTCGATCCGCGGGACATCCTCTTCCTCTCGTTCTCGAAACGGACGGTTGAGGAAGCCAACCGGAAACTCGCGCTCATGAAGGTGCCGCCCCTTGCGAGGACGTTCCATTCCGAAGGCCTGGCCATCCTCAAGAAAGCCCAAGGCATCCTTCCCGACGTCGAGGAACAGATGGCGGCGATCGTCACCCGCTTCCTTCTCGAGCGGATCCTCCCCGAGGCGGAGCCCGACATCGAGAACCTCTTGCTTTTCACTTCCTTCCCTTACGCGGGGCTCGACCCCGAGGAATTTTCGACCCTCGGGGAATATCGGGACGCCCTCAGGGGCGCCTCGATGCTCACCGCGAAAGAGATGGCGAAGCGAAACGGAACCGAAACCGTCCACCGCGAACGCGTCAAAAGCTTCGAAGAGCTTCAGATCGCCAATTTCTACGCCTTCCATGGGGTTCGCTACGAATACGAGGCCCCCTATCCCTTCGTTTCCAGGGAAGAGGGCAGGCGCGCCTACCGCCCGGATTTCACTCTGGTCGATTACCCCGGCGTCTTCCACGAGCATTATGGCTTGAGTCGCGATGGGGTCCCGCGGGGAATTCCCGAGGAAGAGCGCGCCGCTTACCTCGAGGACATGGCTTGGAAGGTCCAGACGCACCAAGATCACGGCACCCGTTGCATCCAAACCTATTCCCATGAATTCGAGGACGGGACGTGGCAAGAATCCTTGCTCCGTCAATGGGGCGAATGCGGTGTCAAGACCCATCCCATGTCCCCCGAGCAATGGAGAGCTTTCCGCGAAAGCGCCATATCCGGCCGAGCCTTCCGCGACACCGTCCGCATCCTCACCACGTTCCTCGCCCTCTATGCCGAGAAATACGCGGACGAGTCCGGATTCGAGGACATCGAAAAGGAGATCGCGAAATCCCTGGGCAGGCGGTTCCTGCGCCTTGTGAAGGATTGCTATCTCTTTTACGAGGAGTCCCTCGAGGAACGGGGACGCATCGACTTTCCCACGATGATCTCGATGGCGAGCCTCGCGGTGAAAGACGGGGGATGCCCTCCGTACCGATTCATCATCGTCGACGAATACCAGGATATCTCCGAAGGGCGCTTCCGCCTCTTGAATTCCTTGCTTGAGCATAGCGGCGCCCACTTGTTCGCCGTGGGGGACGATTACCAAGCCATCTATCGGTTCTCCGGCTCGGACCTTTGCTATTTCCTCCATTTCGAGTCCTTGTTCCCGCACGCCGCGAAACGCCGGATCGCGACCACCTACCGCTATGGGGAATCCACGCTCGAGGCCACGGAAGCCTTCATGCAGAAAGACCCCGAATACGGCACCCGCCTTTCTTCCACCGCCTCCGCGGAGAAGACCCCGATCCTCTTTCGGGCAGGGGCGTCGATCAAGGAGGCGTTTTGCTCCGCTATCGAGACGATACTCGCGGAAGACCCTGCCCCGAGCATCCTCGTCATCACGCGAAGGAAGGACCAAATCCGCGCGCTCTTCGACATAGAAGGCGTTGTCCCGAGCGTCGAGCTCCTGCGCGAAGGAAAGGGGACGCTGACCCTGAACGATGCGAAATCTACGAAGGTGACGTGCTTGACCGCCCACGCCGCGAAAGGCCTGGAAGCGGATTACGCGATCGTCCTCGCCTCCTCGCCTTACCGTTTCGAGTTCCCTTGCGATGCCATCGATCACCCGATTCTCTCCGCGCTCTTGCCCAAAGGCGAGCGTTACCCGCTCGCGGAAGAACGCAGGATTTGGTATGTCGCCCTCACGAGGGCCAAGAAAGCGACCATCGTCCTTTCGACCCCATCGGGCACTTCGCCGTTCGTCGAAGAGATGACGGTCAGCCGCCACGTGGAGGATTTCCTTTGCCCGACGTGCCATCGTCCCCTCGTGAGCGCTCATGTCGGGGACAAGGAAATCCTCAGGTGCCCAAATTACCCGTATTGCGATTACGTCCTTCATCGCCCCGAGCTCGCCTATCGCGAAAAGAAATGCCCCCGCTGCGGGGATTACCTCGTCAAGAGGGTCTCCCAAAAGACAGGCGACCCGTTCCTCGGCTGCAACCGGTATCCCCGCTGCCGTCACACGGAACCACTCCCCGAAGGAAAATGACTCCCCCGGGGCGAAAGGCCCGTCCCATGCTTGTTTCTTGCGCGACAAAAAAGGCGAGGCCTTTTCGCCCCGCCTTGCTTTCGCTTCTAAAGGTCGTCCCTATTCCGCGTAATAGGCGTAGAACTCGATGCCGGCCCCGGAAACGGAGTCATCCTGATCGTAGATATTGACCTGGACGAGGATGTCTCCGTCCTCGTAGGAATAGACCCCCGCGTACATCTGGTATTCCTCGACGAAAGAAGGATCTAACTCGATCGTGTACCCATCGACCAGAAAGCGGTCGGCCAAGGTAACCAACGTTTCCGCGGAATATCCTGGAAAGGTCATGCCCGTGGCATAGAGGCTATAATCGGAATAATAGACCCAATCCTCGCCTTCGACGCAGGAACCGCGGAGCTTGATCGCGATGCCCTTGATGATCGCGACGATCGGCTCGTCCTCGGTTTCTGGCCCCGAAGAGGAAAGGCTTTCGTCATCGCGCGGGCCATCGGAAAGATGGACGCAGTATTCGAGTGCTGCCATGACGGAGTCCGCCTCGACATTATACGTGAATGCGTCGACGCAGATGGAACCTTCGTCGTAAGAGAAATGGGCCTCGGGAAGCGGTGATACGTCATTGTGGGAGGCGTCTTTCTCGATCGTGAATCCCGGGACCAGGAAGTCAATCGCGTAATCGATGAGTTCGTCGGCGGAAAACCCGTCGAGAGCCGCCCCGAAGTAGATGAAATCATCCTGCGAATCATCGTACCAGTTCAACACGCCGCGGTCGAAGAGCCTTTGGGAGATGCCCTCGGCGATTTCATAGAGGCGTTTCGGCCCGCGATGTTCGTCGTCGCTTGTCGCCTGCGCGCCGGTCCCCCATTCGTCCGAGGACGGGCTAGGATACGCGATTTCCCCGTGCAAGTTTGACGATAGAAGGTGGACGCAGCTGCCAAGGAGCATGGAGCCTGCGATGCTTAGGGCCGCGAGGCCGAGGTTCTTTTTCTTCATGGGATTCCCCTTTTCGATTTCTCGTATGCGAAGGAATTATTGCGACAGGCCTTGCGATGCGCAAGGGATTCCTTCGTTTGCCTGACCATCGGCGGTCCCAAGCGTCCTGTTGGTCTATCGAGAACATCGAGAAATTATCTAGAAACAACTAGAAACGATTTTTGTTATCAAATCAAAAATACAGTAATCATCGAATAAAAAATCTAGAAACAACTAGAAATGAACAGATGGAAACGGTAGAATAAGGAAGATGGAGGATTCCTATGTTGCTGCAAGAATTGATTCCAAACGTAAACGTTGAGGACTATTCCACGGAATTCAAGGCCCGCCTGCAGACGGGCTTGGATCAAAATCGCGAGGATAACGAACTCAAATGGCTGAGGGAGATCGTCGCTTTCGCCAATACGCAAGGGGGAGTCCTTTACGTCGGGGTGAACGACAAGACCCACGAACTCGAGCCTCTTTCGCATCAGGAAGTCGATCGGACGGCCCAACTCCTTTATCAGAAAATCGAGGAAAGAATCGAGCCCTCGATTTTGCCCATCGTCACGGAAATCGAGGTCCCTGGAGGATCCCCTGCCCGTTACATCTTGAAGATTGCCATCAAGAAATGCGAGAACGGGCCGGTATACGTGCATGTTAACGGCGTCCCCGCCTGTTTCGTACGGCAATTCGGCAGGGCGAAAATCGCGACTCCCGAGCAAATCGCCGAACTTGTCATCCGGGGGACGAGAGCCGCCTATGACACGATGAAGACGGACCAGATTTTCTCGTTCTCGGACTTCACGAAACTGTCCGCCCTTTACGAGTCGGCGAATCCCGGGAAAGCGCTGACCTTGAAAGCGCTCGAATCCATCGGGTTCGTCGACGAGAACGGTTCCCTCGCTCGCGGCGCCCTTCTTTTCCGCGATGGCTGCGAAGACGAGATTACCCTCGCGAAAGCCTCGGTTTTCGAGACCTTCGACAAAGGCGGGGACACCGTCAAGGCCTCCGCTTCATTTCGCGGTTGCCTCTTCGACGTCATCAACAAAATCCTCGATTTCGTCAAGAACCACTCCACGACGGGATATCGCAAGTTGCCCGATCGGAGGGTCGATCTTTCTTCCTTTCCTGCCCGCGCCCTGTTCGAGGGAATCATCAACGCGTTTGCCCATCGCAATTATTTCGTGTTCGGCACGGAAATCGATATCGACCTTTACCCCGATCGCCTTGACATCACGTCCCCCGGCTCCTTGCTCGGCGGGAAGAACCTGCATCGCGAGAAGGACATCTCGTCCCTTCTTCCCAAACGCCGCAACGAGCTCATTTGCCGGGTCTTTGAACTCGTCCATTGGATGGAGGCGAAGGGCACCGGCCTTGACAAGATTTCCGAAGATTATGCCATCGCGGACGAGAAGCATCGCCCTTTCGTGTCCTGCGACGACGATTCCTTTACCCTCACCCTTCCGGATCTCACATTCGCGGAAGGCGTTATCGGCCTCGACAATCCCTATCCGCCCATTCACCTTCCAAGCCCCATCGCCTCTCCTTATGATGAGAGAATCCTTTCTTGCTGTTTCGCGAAGGAACGCGGCCTCGCGGAGATCGCTTCTTACCTCGGCATCGCCCCCTCCACCCATCTTCGGAAGGACATTCTCGAAGCCCTCGTCAAGGAGGGATATCTCTTCCAGGCTCAAAGGGGCAAGGCTTTCGTCTATCGGACGAACCGCGAGAAAATCCGCAGGTTTCTTGTTATCTAGAACATCGAGAAATTATCTAGAAACAACTAGAAGTAAATTGATAACAAAAAAGAAAAAACGCGTAACCATCGATAGAACTATCTAGAAATAACTAGAAACGAACCAAAAAGAGCCTCAAAAGTAAGGATTTTTGAAAAACCACCGATTCCATCGATGTTTTCTTCAAAAAAAGAAAAACGGGCCGTCAAAGCATCAACCATGTCTTTCTCGACCCGTTTATGTTTTCACTCGTCTTGCTTTAACGCAAGAAGAATCGCCGACCCGTATTTCTCTTTCTGGGCTTTCAGGAAACGGGTGTAAATCGGGTAATTGGCCCCGACGGTCGCGATCCCGACGATCCCGATGATGACCCCGAGCACGACGGCGGGCGTCCCGCTCCCGATGACCTGCATCGCGAGGCACATCCCGACCCCGAGGACAAGCGCCCCGATGGTCCCGAGGACGAACGCGAGGATCGTCGGCCCCCGCTTGGCCTTGCGGTCGAGCTTGATCGCCTCGTCGAGTCCCGTCTTGGCCTTGGGGGTGTATTCCGCCCGCAACCGCTCTTCTTCGAATGATTTCATGTTGATTTCCTCCTGTTCCATTCGACACCTGTCGAGTATGATTCCCTCAGGCACCATCATTGTCGCCTTGCCAAACCGAAAACGACACGACAGAAAAGGAGAATCATGTCGAGCGAAGAAAGGAAAAACGCGAAGGAGAAGATGGTCGAGGCCCTCTTGGCCCTTCTTCGCATCAAACCATTCGACCGCATCTCGGTCGCGGAGCTTTGCCGCATCGCGAAGGTGAACCGCACGACGTTCTACCTATATTTCGACAGCATGTTCGATTTGCTAAGCGAGGTCGAGAGATACGCCGCGAAAAGCCTCCTCGAAAACTTGCCTCTGCCCCGCAAGCGCGAGGACGATTACCTCAAGGAGGAATACATCATCCCGTACCTTGAGTTCGTGAAGAAGACCCCGAACCTATTCCGCGCCTACATGAGCCACGCGAAGATCCTCGGGTTCGAGCAGACCTATGAACGGATCCTGCGCGATGTCGCGATCCCCCGGAGCGGTGGGCGAAGCGTCAAGGAGATCGATTACATCAGCTCCTTCTTGATCGGGGGCATCGTCTCCTTGGTCCGGAAGTGGGTGGACAAGGGATTCCAAGAGTCCCCGGAAGAGATCGCCAAGCTCATCCTCACCTGCGTCAAGAACAAGTAAGGCCTAAGCTCATTTCGCCGTCTTGACTCATCCTCTCCGATGGCTTTCACCTTTCTTTTCTCGATGTCCAAAGCAAGGAATCCTGGCCCCTTCCGTCGAGAAGGGGGGTCTTTTGTGATGGCAAAATCTTGGTCGCTGCCCGAGAGTGATTGGATCCCCGTAATCGTTCCGGTTCTTGCATGAACTC
>JAEDJP010000056.1 GCA_016296285.1 Bacilli bacterium | reverse complement strand
ACATCGCCCCCTTCGCCGGCATGGCGATGGCGGAGGAATGGATGGAGCAAGGACAGGACGTCCTCATCGTCTTTGACGACCTTTCCAAGCACGCGGTCGCTTACCGCACCCTCTCCCTCCTCCTCAAGCGCTCCCCGGGCCGCGAAGCCTATCCCGGCGACATCTTTTACCTCCATAGCCGCCTCCTCGAGCGCGCCTGCCGCCTCAACGAGAATTACGGCGGCGGTTCCATCACGGCCCTCCCGATCGTCGAGACGCAGGCCGGCGACATCAGCGCCTACATCCCGACGAACGTCATCTCGATCACGGATGGCCAGATCTTCCTCGTGAACGACCTCTTCGCGGAAGGCCAGCGCCCCGCGATCGATTCGGGCTT
Source organism: Bacilli bacterium (assembly GCA_016296285.1). Classification (GTDB taxonomy): domain Bacteria; phylum Bacillota_I; class Bacilli_A; order RFN20; family CAG-826; genus Alloenteromonas. The sequence continues at coordinate 8,133 of JAEDJP010000056.1, read as the reverse complement.
CTCCGTCTCCCGCGTCGGCTCGAGCGCCCAGATCAAGGCGATGAAGCAAGTCGCCGGCTCCCTCAAGATCGAGCTCGCCTCCTATCGCGAGATGCTTTCCTTCTCGCAGTTTGGCAGCGACCTCGACGCGACGACCAAGAAAATCCTCGCCCACGGCGGCGTCCTCATGGAGACCCTCAAGCAAAAGCAATACGCCCCCTATCCCGTCGAGATCCAGATCCTCGAGCTTTTCGCGGTCAAGAACCGCTATCTCGACGAGCTCGATCGCAAGGAAGTCACCCCGACCCTCAAGGCCCTCGATTCCTACGTCCAAAGCGTCCACCCCGAGGTCTTGAAAGCGATCGTCGAGAAGAAGAAGCTCGACGACGACCTCACCGCGTCCTTGAAAGACGCGGTCGAGGAATTCTTCGCAAAGCGCAGGTAAGATCGACATGGCGAGCGGACTCACGAAAACGAAACGTCGCATCGCGAGCGTCCAAAGCACCAAGAAGATCACGAAGGCCATGGAAATGGTCGCGACCGTGAAGCTTCGCCGGTTCAAGGACGGCTTTGAGCGCGGCTCCTATTACATTGGCGAGCTCCGCCACGCCCTCGGCGAGGCTTTCCTCCGCGACGAGGGGACGCGCAGCCATTACGCGACTTCCCCCGAGAAGGGTGAAGGGACCCTCTATCTCCTGATCACCTCGAATCTCGGCCTATGCGCGGGGTATAACAACAACCTCTATTCCTATCTCGATTCGTTCTTCGACCCGAAGAAAGACACCCTCGCCTTCATCGGCGAGAAGGGCAAGACCCATTACCTCCGGGGCAACCGCGTCGAGAGGGCGATGGGGGAATTCGCGGGGCTCGACCTCACCATGGAACCCCGCGACATCTTCGCGGCCGCCCGCAAGATCCGCGACGAATTCAATTCCGGCAAATACGAGAAAATCGCGGTCGTCTACACCCGTTACGTCAATTCCTTGCGCTTCGAGCCAAGCACCCGCGTCCTTTTGCCGGTTGATATCGCGATCGAGGAAGAGCCAAGCGAAGCCTATTGCCCGCCGCTCTTCGAGCCTGCTCCCCGCCTCATGATCCACGAGATCCTCGGGCAATACCTCGGCGGAGAGCTCTACGCCCTCTTGCAGGAAAGCCAGCTTAGCGAGCAGGCGTCCCGCCGGACCGCGATGGAGAACGCGAACGACAACGCGGACGAGCTCCTCGAGAAATTGACCGTCGAATTCAACAAAGCGCGCCAAGCCGCGATCACCCAGGAGATCACGGAAGTCATCAACGGCGCGAACGCCCAATGAAAAAGGAGGCAAAACCCATGGAAAAGAAAAACGAATCCCTCATCGGGACCATCGTCGAGGCGGTCGGCCCCGTCATCGACGTGAAGTTCGAGAAGAAGCACCTTCCCGAGATCCTGACGGCCCTCCGCATCCCCCTCGAGAACGGCAAATCCCTCGTCGCGGAAGTCATGCAGCACATCGGCGACGACGTCGTCCGCTGCGTCGCCATGGGCCCGACGGACGGCCTCGTCCGCGGGATGGACGCGATCAACACGGAATCCCCGATCACGGTTCCCGTCGGCAAAGAGACGCTCGGCCGCATGTTCAACGTCCTCGGCGACCCGATCGACGACATGGAATTCGAATCCAAGAAGCGCATGCCGATCCATCGTCCCGCCCCGACGTTCGAGGAACAGACGACGAAACGCGAGGTCCTCGAGACCGGCATCAAGGTCATCGACCTCCTCTGCCCCTACGTCAAAGGCGGCAAGATCGGCCTCTTCGGCGGCGCGGGCGTCGGCAAGACCGTCCTCATCCAGGAACTCATCTTCAACCTCGCGACCGAGCATAACGGCACCTCGATCTTCGCCGGCGTCGGCGAGCGCAGCCGCGAAGGCAACGACCTCTACCACGAGATGAAGGAATCCGGCGTCCTCGCGAAGACCGCCCTCGTCTTCGGCCAGATGAACGAACCCCCCGGAGCCCGTATGCGCGTCGGCCTAAGCGGCCTAACGATGGCGGAGCATTTCCGCGACGTCGAGCACCAAGACGTCCTCCTTTTCATCGACAACATCTTCCGTTTCACGCAGGCCGGCAGCGAAGTCTCCGCCCTCCTTGGCCGCATGCCGAGCGCCGTCGGCTACCAGCCGACCCTCGCCACCGAGATGGGCCAGCTGCAAGAACGCATCACCTCCACGAAGGACGGCTCCATCACCTCGGTCCAGGCCGTTTACGTCCCCGCGGACGACTTCACCGACCCCGCCCCGGCGACGACCTTCTCCCACCTCGACGCGAAGACGCTTCTGGACCGCAACATCGCCTCCCTTGGCATCTTCCCCGCCGTCGATCCTCTCGAATCCGCGTCGAACATCCTCGACCCGAACATCATCGGGGAGGAGCATTACGAGGTCGCCCGCGGCGTCCAGCAATTGCTCCAGCGTTATAAGGAACTCCAGGACATCATCGCGATCCTCGGCATCGACGAGCTCGGCGAGGAAGACAAGGCGGTCGTCGCCCGCGCAAGAAGGGTCCGCAATTTCCTCTCCCAGCCCTTCCACGTCGCGGAAGCCTTCAACGGCATGCCCGGCGTCTACGTCCCCCTCAAGGAGACGGTCCGTTCCTTCAAGGAACTCCTCTCCGGGGCCTATGATTCCTATCCCGAGAGCGCCTTCCTCTACTGCGGCACCATCGAGGACGTGAAGAAGAAAGCGGAGAGCCTATGATCCGTTTCGTCCTCGTGACCCCCAAAGGCGTCTTCCTCGACGAGGAGGTCGTCTCCGCGCTCATTCCGGCGTTCGAAGGCCCGATGCTGCTCGAGAAGGGCATCACCCCGAGCATCGTCCTTTGCAAGGAGGCCGGCGTCCTCAAGATCAACTTCGTGAAAGGCCCTCGCTATTTCGCGGTGTTCCACGGCCTTGCCAAGGTCAAGGAGGACCGCATCGTCTTCCTCGCCGAGACGGTCGAGGACGGCTACGAGATCGACATGGCCCGCGCGATGGCCCGCCGCGACCGCAACCTCGACATCATCGCCCGGAAAGACCCGAACGAAGACGTCCAATACGCCCAGATCTCCCTTGCCAAGCAACTTGCCCGCATCGAGGCCAAGACCCTCGGCGAAGGTGGGCGTTGACCCCAAAACGAACGAAATCCCCTTGGAATGGCTCCTCGGGGATTTTCTTTGGGATCGGAAGAAGGAATTTCGTGGTCAAACAGGCATCTTGTTAAGCGTGAACATCAAGCCATCCCAAGCAATCGCAAAGCGGTTATCGCGTAATCGAAAGCCTCTTGTTCCTTGTTCTTCAAAATGAAATTGATTTTATTGTACGGGGCTTCTATCAACGGGTTTTGACGTTTGATCTCTTGATGGAAGAAGTCGACGTTTTGAATCAGGCATGCGCTTAGCAGCATGGTTTTCGCGGCATAGAGAGCCGTTGCGTTCATGGAAAAGCTCTGGTTCACGATATGCATGCGAATCCGGTTCGTCCCTTCTACGAGATTTTGATAATCCCCTTTCTCGAATTTGCCCCAAGAAAGCAAGGACAGGGCGGTTCGGAAGGAATCCATGAGGCAGTCGGCGGGGGTAACGTCGATGTTCCGATAGGATATTTCCTGTTTTGCAATCGCGAAATAAGCGTTTCGGACATCCGTGAAATCCGAAGCGATGTCTAGCAGCGAGACGACATCGAAAAGCTGTTTCATGACTTCGAGCCTCTTGTCGTTCGAGAAATCCTCGTTGAAATACCTCACGCCGATCGTGTGCGGGGCGAAGGCCGTCAATTTATCCCCCAATATCGATTCCGCGGAAGGGATCTTGACGGACAAGTCGTCGCCTTCGTTACGCAAGAACGGGTTGCGGATTGGCTTGATCAAGGTTTTCAAATCGTGGTCTTCCGCGAACAGCACATCCAGCAATACCGTGATCGGGCGATTTCGAATCGGCGAAAGATACGTGAATTTGTAATGCTTTTTGGAAATGCTCTTGGACGAAGCCCGCACGCTTTCCTGAACGGAAAGGAAAGGGAAATATTCCGATGCTTTTTGGATATAGGGGCCAATCTCGCAATCGGTTGGGACCAAGATATCGACATCGGTGCTCAATCGTTTCGGAACCTCGAAGATCAGCATCAAGCTCGATCCGCCCTTGAACAGGAAATCGAGCCCCGCCTTTCTTAGGGCCTCCACAAGGCCGAGCGCGAAAACCGCTCTTTGGGCAAGTTCGGGATCAACCTTGAATGTTTCTTGGATCCTCCGGATGTTTTCGGATGTGTAGGTTTGTTTCGTTATCATCGATCAGCTCTCTCATCGTCTCTGGGACGTAACGAAGCAATCGATCGAGAGCGTTCCGCCGTTTCGCGTAAGTCCGGAGGGTATCGAAGCGCACCTTGTAGATCGTGAAAGCCTCTTCGACCATCCCGGGGATTTCCGCCTCCTCGAAGAAACATCCAAGGATCGGGGAGCAAAGGATATCGACGACGAGCGATTCGATCGTGATTCTCTTTCTCGCGACGTCGATGGGAGCCTTGCTCACAAGAGGCAGCAGAAGGATGCAACCTTCTTCCGCGTAGAGGAACACCTCTTCCTGGGATGGGTTGAGGAGGACGTTTTGAAACCCTTCTTCCTTCAACGCGTGGAACACGTGATGGAGGAAGAACCTCGGGGCTTCCAAAAGGATGACGTTCCGTTCCAGCAGATGATTGAGGAATCGGTTGAGGATCGTCGCGGTCTCGAAGATTGCATAAGGGAAGTCTTCGGAATAGTTCGTCTTCATGACCTTATCCACGTTTCTCGCGACGCTCGACTCGAGTTCGTAGTCGAATGACGCCAGTTTCTTCCCAAGATACCGGTCCTTCCCGACCCTCGTGATTTGCCCGAGGTTTTCCATTTCCTTGATCTTGGAATACAAAGAAGAGGACCGATATCCCGGATTGTCCTTTTGGATGAGCCGCATGAGGTCGGCCGTTTGATAGATCTTTTCGTTGCCAATCATCGCACCTGTATTCTATTACCACTTTTGGAATGGAGCCACATTTTTCAATATTTGGCTTAATTCCAAAATGAGATTGGCATGAAAAAGGATGCGCGTTTCGATACTATCTCTTGTTCCCTCCTTCGCTCTCGCTCTTGCTTCACCTTATCGTATGTCCGATTTTGAAAGATGGGAATCCACGAGTTTTTCTTTTTTTCGAAGGGCGGTCCGCGTTCATGCATTCCGGCTCTATCGGGTGGATTTTCCGATGGATATACCCTTCTTTGAGAGATTGCCGAAGCGTGGATTTTGTTTCGGATCAATTCGGGGAGATTTAAAAAAAGCTGCTTTTGGAAAAGAACGTAATCCTTTGCATCGATGGTCTTGTGGTCGATTTCCGGTTCGATAACACCGGATGAGGATGAAGGGAGATGACCAAGAATCCCAACCCCGTCAAAAATACAGAGTTTTTCTCTTGTAGCTTAAGCAAACAAAGCATCGAACAGAAACATCTTGCAAAGGATGAGTTTCTTGATTACGATAATTGTGGGCACGGAGATAACGTCTCCGGGGTCCATCGAAGTGCGGGAAGAATTCCCGCTTTTCTTTAACTCATGCAATCAAAACAAGAACTAGATATTTATATCGATGAAACCGGAGACTCATCTCCTTATTGCATTGAAAACCCGCTATATATCGTATCTTTCGTTTGCGTTGAGTCTACTGATCAAAACGTAAACTCGATCCAGTCTTTCCAACAGAAGCTTTCCGGTCATAATGGCGGTGACCATTTCATTCATACGGGTAATCTCGTCCGTAAAGAACACCCTTACAAAGAACTAACCATTCAGGAAAGGCAAAGTCTTTTCAGATGCATGTTTTTCTTTTCGAAAAAAGCGAGGTTTCGGTATTTCAACGCTGTGATTGATAAAAAATCGCATCAGGAAAAACCTCTATGCGAAAGATTGTCGGCGGAACTTGTCCATACGCTTGAATCGTACAAAGAATACCTCGAGAACTTTTCCATCGTTCGCGTCCATTATGATGGCGGCCAAGCGTTGTTAAGCGACGCCATCGCTGCTTCCTGCCGTTCAATTCTTTCGAATTGGGAATACATGATGACGAAGCAGGAAGAATCCCCGTTTATGCAGCTCGCCGATATGCTCGGCTTCATGGAATTGATATGGTACAAAGCAAATCAGGGATCGCTGACGAAAAGCGATGTCCTTTTCTTTGGCAAGAAACGGAAAATTCACAAAGACTACATAAAGTTTTTGGAGACGAAGAAGTTTTGATTTGCTCGTTATCCATTTCTTGAGAAAAGGAGCGATTGGCTAGGATTGTCATCTCAAAAATCGCAGGATGCCAATCGTGACAAAAACCATTTGGAAAGAATTTTCCCACCGGTTCGATTCGCGCTTATGCGCCCTAACTCTACCGGGCGGATTGCCCAATTGAAATTCCGTTCTTTGACATACTGCCGGACTGAGGATTCTGCCTCGGAGGGGCTCAAGATGATCGGGGAGTTTTCGGAAAGTCTTCTTTTAGAAAGGAACGGGATCCTTTGCATCGATCGTCTTTCGGACCGTTTCCTTCGCGGTGATTTCCGCGCGACTCGGCGTCAGCGAATCTCGCGTCAAGAAAACCGTCGGATTTCTTACCACGAAGGGGAGACTTAAGCATTACGGTTCGCTTGAGACGACCAAGCCAATGAAAACAACGCCCTCTTTGCCTTCTTCGGGCCGATGAAAGCAAATGGATCCCGGGTTTGGAATCCCAAGATAACAGCGATAACCCCGCACAATCGGACTCTTGACTCCTTATTCCTCGTCTTTCTGTTTCAAGGAGAAAGGAGGGTGAAGCGATCCGGCAAAGGTCAACAACTCGGTCAAACCGGGCACTGTCCAAAAAAGTATACAAAAAAGTACCTAAAAAGAATCAAAAGGGATATCCTAAATAAGGAAGGAGGAAATCGAGAGATGAACCTAGGACAAGAGAACGAAGTCACCGAATGGAAAGAAAGTCTTTCCCAGCTCGACAAAGGGTTGAAATCGATGACGGCGATGCTGAACAAACATGGCGAAGCGACGGTCTATTTCGGCGTTTCGGACGATGGGGAAATCAAAGGGGTCGAACTTGGGAAATATAGTCTCGAAGATATTCGAGAAAGGATTTCCGTGACGGTCGAGCCTCATCCCCATTACGAAATTGAAACGAGGAAAAGCGAGGACGGAAAGGATTATCTCGTTTTGAAGGCGAAAGGAAACGAAACGCCCTATTCCTTTGACGGGAGGTATTTCATCCGCAACGTGTCCTCGGACGAGAGAATGGACCATTCCGCCCTCCGCCGCGCCATCGTCGGGGGAAGGTTCGACGCGTTGAGGGAGACAAGATCCCGGAAGCAAAAGCTCACCTTCGAGATCCTCTATGCCTATTTCGCCGCCAACGGGATCCACGTCCGAGAAGGAGAGACCATTCTCGAGAATTACGGGCTCCTCAACGCCGAGGGAGGCTATAACGACGTGGCCTATCTCCTTTCCGACAAGAACGAGGTGTCGATCAAGGTCGTGAAATTCGAGGGCCTCAACAAATCCTCGATGTCAAGCAGGACCGAACTTGGCTACCGTTCCTTGCTCTCCTCTTGCCAAGGGGTCCTCGATTACGTGAAAGCCATCAACGTCACGATGGTCGACCTCTCGGAAGGGAAGCGCAAGGAAATGCCCCTTTTCGATTTCGAGGCGTTCCGCGAAGCGTGGATCAACGCGGTTCTCCATAACGAATGGCTTCGCGGCATCCCCCCATCGGTTTTCCTTTTCGACGACCGCATCGAGGTTCTGTCCTACGGCTCTTTGCCTTTCAACATGTCGGAAGAGGATTTTTACGCCGGGAAAAGCCGGCCGGTCAAGCGTTCCCTGTTCGAAATCTTCGCGCTTTCCTCGCTCGCCGAGCAAAGCGGCCACGGCGTCCCCCTCATCGTTGATCGCTGCGGCAAGAAAGCCTTCGATTTTTCTTCCGGCACGATCGTCGTGACGATTCCTTTCGCGTTCGTTCCCGAGCCGATCAAGATGCAACGCTATTTCTCCGCAAAAGGGCCGACGAGGCGCGAAATCGAGAACAAAGTGCTCCTCTTTTTTCTCGAGCAAAGCACCGCCTCGATGCGGGAATGCGCCTCGAGTC
>JAEDJP010000055.1 GCA_016296285.1 Bacilli bacterium | reverse complement strand
TGAGGCCAGAAAAGCGTTGGTCGAAAAGATCAAGCAGGAAGGCAACCTTGAAAAGATTGAGAAATTCGTCCACTCCGTTGGCCACAGCGAACGGAGCGGTTGCGTCGTTGAGCCCATGCTTTCTAAGCAATGGTTCGTTCGCATGAAACCTCTCGCCGAAAAAGTTCTCGCCGAGCAACAAGGGCCTGGCAAGGTTGAGTTCTTGCCGAAACGTTTTGAGAACGTCTTGATTCGCTGGATGAAAAACGTCGACGACTGGTGCATTTCCCGCCAGCTCTGGTGGGGCCATCGCATCCCGGCTTATTATTCGAAGAAGACCGGAGAGGTCTTGGTCTCCGAAACCGCGCCCGACATGAACGAATACACGCAAGACGAGGATGTTTTGGACACGTGGTTCTCGAGCGGTCTATGGCCGTTTGCGACTTTGGGCTGGCCCGAGAAAACCGATGATTTCGATCGGTATTTCCCGACCTCCGTTCTCAATACCGGCTACGATATCATCTTTTTCTGGGTTTCCCGCATGATCTTCCAAAGCGAGCATTTCACCGGAAAGGCCCCTTTCAAGCAAGTCGTCATCCATGGGTTGATCCGCGACGAGAAGGGAAGGAAGATGTCGAAATCCCTCGGGAATGGCATCGACCCGATTGACGTGATCGAGAAATACGGCGTCGACGCGCTTCGCTATTTCATCACCACGAACAGCACCCCTGGGCTCGACATGCGCTACAGCGACGAAAAATTGCAAGCCGCCCAGAATTACCTGAACAAGATCTGGAACGCAACGCGCTACGTCGAGGCGACCCTCGGCGAGGATTTTGTTCCGGCTGAAATCGATTCGAAAAAACTTGGGACCCTTGATAAATTCATTTTGAGCAGACTGCAAAAGACCATCAAAAAGGTCTCCGCCAAGATGGATTCTTATGAATTCGGCGCCGCTTCGAGTGCCCTTTATGATTTCGTTTACGACGATTTCTGCGGGTTCTATCTCGAGATGTCGAAGGTTTCCTTGGCCAACGCCGCGAAAGCGGAAAGCGTGAAGCAAACCCTGTACCTCGTCATGAAGGCCATCATCTTGATGATCGATCCTTATTGCCCCTTCATCGGCGAAGAACTTTATCTCTCGCTGCCCGGCCATCTTGATTCCGTTATGGTGGAGAAATACCCGACCTATGAGAAGAAGTTGGTCTTCCCCTCCGCGGAGAAGCAAGGGAAACGCCTGATGGAGATCCTTCGCGATGTTCGCGCTTATAAGAGCGAAAGGAAAATGGCGCCGAACGAGCCGATCAAAATCACGATATCGCCAAAGGCTCCCTTCAAGGGAATTGAGGAGTATTTGTCCCGCTTCCTCTTTGCAAAAGTGGCCTTTGCGGTCGAAGCGCCAAAAGGCGACGTCTTGCCTTACCCCGGCTTCTCGGTCATTCTCGGCCTCGATAAATCCCCCGAAGAGATTCGGCAGGGCCTTCTGAAAGAAAAGGAACGCGTCCTGTTTGAAATCCAACGCGGAACGAAGATGCTTTCCAATCCCGGTTTCGTTGCGAAAGCCCCGAAGGAAAAACTTGCTTTGGAACAAGCCAAATTAAAAGAGAACGAGAGCAAACTCTCCGATATCGAAAGTCGGTTGGCTGATTTGGCGGATTGACCCCTTCCCATCCTTCTCAGTCGTGGTAAAACATAAGTGGGTAGCGGAGGACCGGCCGGACCGATGCACATTCTTTTCAGCCTTGGGAAAGCTTATCTGCGGATGAAAAGGAGGTACTATGACGCATCCGAAGCCACTGACCGACGCAGAGCTCGCTTCCATCGCCCCCGGCGAGGCGCTCACTCTTGCCACGGTAATCATCGTCTTTACCGTCGTTATCTTGACGGTAGCCGCTTGGAAACTCTTCCAAAGCGATAAAGCAAAGGTCACTACCCCGGACGGATTCAAGTTCGAGTGGGATCTGTGATTTGAAACGAAAGCCCCTCGCACCCCCGTCCCATTTCGCGAGGGGTTTTCCTTGTTTTCCTAAGAAAAGAGCCGGGTCTTCGCTTGGAAGGACGGAAAAGAAAAAAATCCTTCCCTAAAGGGAACCATGTGGCTATAATAGCAACGTTGTCTGCCTTGCTTTGGGCGAGCAACCGCATAGAAAAGGCTTCAAGAGCGTTAATCGCCGCCTCCATAGCGAGTCATCAATAAAGCAGCAAGGAGGAAAAACCATGTACGCAATTATCGAAACTGGCGGAAAGCAGATCAAAGTCCAGGTCGGTGACAAGATCTACGTTGAGAAGATCAACGCGGAACCCGAACAGGATGTTTGCATCAGCAAGGTTCTTTTCGTTGGAGGCGAATCCACCAAAGTCGGCTCGCCTTACATCGAAGGCGCCACCGTCGACTGCAAAGTCGTGAAACAGGGCCGTAACAAGAAGATTCGTGTCTTCAAGTACAAGGCCAAGGCCAACGAGCGCAAGACCATCGGTCACCGTCAGCCTTACACCTGTCTCGTCGTCAAAGCCATCAACGCCTAAGGAGTTGAGGCGTGGTCAAAGTTGAAATCGTCTATCGGGGAAAAGGTCTCGCCTCGATTCACATCAAAGGGCACGCGAACACGGCCCCCGCGGGAAAGGATCTCGTCTGCGCTGCCATCAGCGCCATCGCGATTGGTTCCCTAAATGCCTTGGATAACGCCGACGATTACGCGATATCCGTGGAAGAAGGCGATGTGAAAATCGAAATCCCCGGTTCCCTCTCGGAACACGATGAAACCGTTCTCGAAACGATGATCATCCAGCTGAAAACCATTCAGGTCTCCTACCGCGAGGCCATCACGATCAAAGAAAGGAAGTAACACCATGAAATTTGTTCTCAATCTTCAACTCTTCGCTTCCAAGAAGGGTGTTGGTTCGACGAAAAACGGCCGCGATTCCGCCGGTCGTCGCCTTGGCGCCAAGGTTGGCGATGGTCAAATCGTTACCGCCGGTTCCATCCTTTACCGTCAGCGCGGCACCAAGATCATGCCGGGCGCGAACGTCAAAAAGGGTGGCGATGACACTCTCTTCGCCTGTGTCGCTGGCACGGTCAAGTTCGAGCGTGTCGGGAAAGACGGGAAGCGCGTGAGCGTTTATCCGGTCGCCTCGAAATAAGCAAAAGCGAGCCAAATGAACCAGAACCGCCTTCGGGCGGTTTTTCTTATGTTGAAAAGCGGAGAAAATGCACCTAGAATTACCATCAATGAGGTAAAAAAATGAAAAAAAGCCTATTTATTTTTTCCGCCCTTGCGCTGAGTGCTTTTCTCGTGTCTTGCGGCGGAGGTTCCGAATCCTCGAGCAGCGTCACGCCCCCTGCCCCGGATTCCTCGTCATCGAAAGCTGAACCGCAGCCGGGCGATTACGAATACCAGGAACCGCTGGAAGCCGTCGATCTCTCTTCCTTGCGGGACGAACTTATCATCCATTACAAGATGGAGAAGGAAGATGCCGCGCGCGATTGTTATAAAGGTTGGCGCGCGTGGATGTGGGCCGAGGGGAAGGATGGCGCGGAATATCGTCCGAATGGAATCGATGCTTACGGGTCGATTTACCATTATTCCCTCGCCGAACTCACGGGTTTGAGCGAAGGCTTCGCCGCGGCGAAAATCGGTTTCATCATCAAAACCCTCGGTTCGGGCAGCGCTTGGAATGGCTCCGTAACCAAAGATATCGACGCGGACCGCTTCGCTGATCTCGCCGCGCTTACGCCGAACGCCAACGGGAACTATGAAATTTGGCTCCAAAGCGGGATCGAGACGATCTACGAATCCGCCCCGACGAGCCGCGATTCGCTTGGCAGCGTTTATTTCTATGACGAGAAAGGGACGACGAAAATGTTCCTTTCCGCCAAGGCTGGAGCCATCGCCAAAGTCTCCCTGAGCAAGGATGGGGACCCGGTTCAAACTTGGGAATTGAGCTCGCCCACTTCCGGGAAATCCTTCGATTTGGAAGCTTCCCCCGAAATCTCTTCCCTTTATAGCGTTCACGTCACCTTCGAAACCGGCGTCGAGATCGATTCGGAGGTCAGTTTCTATCCTTTGTTCCGGACGGAAGCGTTCCAGAATGCGTATGACTATGACGGAAAGCTCGGCGTCGAAGTCGTCGGATCCCAAACCACCTTCCGCGTTTGGAGCCCCATGTCGACCAAGATCTCGGTGCGCGTCTATTCCTCTGGTACCCCGAAATCCGTCGACCCTGAGAAAGGGGACGATTCCATTCTCCACGAAATCGAGATGGAAAAAGGCGAGAAAGGCGTGTTCACCGCGACCATCAACGAGAACCTTTATGACCGGTATTACACGTTTGCTGTGACCAACGGCCGTTACAAAGAGAAGGAGATAGTCGATCCTTACGCCAAATCCGCCGGCGTCAACGGCCTTCGCGGGTTGATCGTCGATTTCTCCAAGACCAATCCCGATGGTTGGGAAGCAACCGCTATCGCCCCCTATGACCGGAAAAGTTTGACGGTTTACGAGACCCACGTTTCCGACGTGACGCACTCGTCCACTTGGGGCGGTCCTGCTGAGCATAGGGCAAAATACCTCGGCCTCAAAGAAGAAGGGACCGTTTACAAAGAAGGGGCGAAATCCACGCCGACTGGTTTTGATTACATCAAGGACCTTGGCGTCAATGCGGTTCAACTCCAGCCGATTTTCGACCAAGCCAACGATGAAATCTCGGGCGTTTTCAACTGGGGCTACAACCCTTTGAATTACAACTGCCTCGACGGAATCTATTCTTCTGATCCCCGTGACGGCTACGCGAGAATCAAGGAATTCAAGCAAGTCGTGCAATCCTACGCCAAGGCTGGAATCAACATCATCATGGATGTCGTTTACAATCACGTGAATTCGGCGAACGGGTCCAATTTCGACGTGCTCATGCCTGGATACTATTATCGCTATGCCAACGCAGGCGCTTCGCTATCGAACGGATCCGGCTGCGGCAACGAAGTGGCCTCCGAAAACACCATGGTCCGGCGTTTCATTGTCGAATCCACGGAATTCTGGGCAAAGGAATATAAGCTTGGAGGTTTCCGTTTTGACCTCATGGCCCTCGAGGACCTCACCACCATGAAAGAAGTGGCCTCTCGTTTGGCCACGATCGACGAGCATATCGCCGTCTATGGCGAGCCTTGGACAGGCGGGACCTCGGCGCTTTCTTCGACCGAACAAGCCTCGCAAGCCAACGGCAACCAATACGAAGGCTATGGCCAGTTCAATGACGGGATGCGCGATGCCCTCATCAAGGGAGGCATGAAAGGTACTCAGGAGATTGGCTTCGCCGACGTCAAGGACGGTTTCGAATCCTCAGTTTCGGATGCTGATCTGAACGCCATTGTCGCCGGTCTCACGGGCTATACGCGTTCAACGGGAACGATCCTCGATTCCTCCAAAACGGTGAACTACGTCACCTGCCACGACAATTACACGTTGAACGATCGATTCGAGGCTGCATCCAGCGCCCAGGAAAAGCTCGGCAATTCCTTGTCTTATACCGCCGAGGAGAAGAAGGCGATGAACGTCTTGGCCAACAGTTTCGTCTTCGCTTCCCAAGGGACGTCTTTCTTCCTCGCTGGCGAAGAATGCCTCCGCACGAAAGGAGGGCATGGGAACACGTATGGTGGCGACGAGCTTACCGCCGAGCTCAAAACCCAAGGTTACGCCTCGTGGGCGCAGGTCAACGAGATGGATTATTCCTTGGCCATCAAAAACGCCGACATGGTCGCTGCCTACAAGACGATGATCGCCTTCAAGAAATCGAACGCCGATTTCGCTCAGGCGACCACGGCGACGTTCAATCCCGTCTCCGTCATCACGAAGGAAAAGGGATTGCTCGTGCTGGATTTGCAAGGCAAAGGAAAAACGTACCGAATGGCTTTCCGAAATGGCTTAACCGGGTTCAAAACGGTCGATTTCTCCGGATTTGCCCTCGAATGGGCGACGGGAGAGTCCCCCGATCTCGGGTCCAAAACCTCCATCGCCAATTACCAGACCATCGTAGCAAGCGAAACCAACTGAGATAAAATGGAAAACTCACCGAAAATTGGTGAGTTTTTCTTTGAGAAAGCCCTTTCATTTCATATTGACAAAGAAGACTGATTTGTTTAAGGTTATCACATGTTGATCAAAAGTTACTAACGGGCTTGCGCTCGTTCATTGGTTTGATTTGTTAATAACGTCCCGATGAAAGCGCTTTCGCCCATAGCAATTTTTGCAAGAAAGGAGAAAGTAATTAATGATCAATAAAAAAATCGGCGTGATGACCCTTGGGCTCACCCTCATGATGCTCGCCTCCTGCGGGCCGAACAACAAAAAAGGGAATTATGTTCCCCCGAAGGCAGAAGGTTCGGATAACATCACCTATTTCTGCCCTTCCACCGACGTCGCGTACATGGAAGAAGTCGTCACGGCCTTCAAAGCGGCCAACCCCGACTACACCGGTGAAATCACTCTCCAAGCGGAAATTGGCGAAGGCGATGTCAAAGCCGAAGTCCAGAAAGATATCAACGCTGCCGCTGACGTTGTCCTCCTCGCTGACGACAACGTTCGTTCCCTCGTCGGCTCCCGCGGCCTCCTCCAGTGGACCCCGGAAGAAACCGAATACATGGTCGAGCACAACGGCGAAACCATGGTCTCCGCTATGCAAATCAACGGCAAGACCTATGGCATCCCGTATCGTGGTGACAATGGCTATCAGCTCATCTACGACAAGACCCTTGTCGGCGCTGAAGATGTGAAGAGCCTCGAAGGCCTCCTCGCCAAAGCGAAAGAAAACGGCTATTACGTTGGCTACAACCTCTCCGAAGGCTGGTATGTCCCCGCTCCGTTCTTCGCCAACGGCGTCAAGCTCGAGTTCAACGAAGAAGGCAAATTCGTCACCGACATCAATAGCGAAAAGGGTCTCCAGGCCATCAAAGCCATGAGCGACCTCTGGGTTCAGTACGGCGGCACCACCTGGCTCGACACCTCCGCTCCGGATAACTTCGGCCCGGCTGCTACCACCCGCAAGTGCGCTCAGATCATCTGGAACGCTACGACCCAGATCGCTGGCCTCATCGGCGAAGAGAACGTCGGCATTGCCCAGCTCCCGACCCTCAAGATCAACGGCGTCGACAAGCAGCTTCACACCTATGCCGGTGTTAAGGGCGTTGCCGTCGTCAACAAGGAAGGCATGACCGACAGCAAGAAGGCCACCGCGAAAGCCTTTGCCCTCTTCGTCGCTTCCACCGAGATGCAGGAAAAGCGTCTCGTCGACCTCGGCCAAGGTGTCACCGATAAGGCCGTCGTCGCCAAGACCGAACTTTGGGGTAAGAACCCGTTCCTTAACACCCTCGCCGCTCAGCAGGCTGCTGGCGCTTCCCAAATCCAAGCCAACCACGCTAACGGCGCTTGGTGGGAAAACTCCAAGATCATGATGACCAACGTCACCGCCCAGGACAAGAACAGCCCGCTCACGGATGCTCAGCTCCAGGAAGCTCTTGACGCTTGCGCCCTCGCCATCGCCGAGTAAGCCTCGACTTCACAAAATGCGTGCCCCCACTCATCGGGGGCACGCGCTTTGAAAGGGACACATTATGGAAACAAAACCAGAAAACATGAGCCCCGAAGTCGAAAAAAAGGTCGATCAGCTCGAAAGCTCGTCTTCGTCGGAAGTCAAAGTCGACAAAGACGAACCTTCGCATATCGATTTTTCTAGGCTCTCTGCGCTCGCAAATCCCTCCGAAGAAAAAGAGGAATGGTATAAATCCCTAGGGAATTCCACGATTGAAACCCTTCTTTCAATCGGTCTTTTTATCGTTTCCATTCTTTGGGATGTGATTAAGTCCCTGTGGCTTGTCATCAAGACCATAGGGCTCTTCTTTTACAAAGTTCCCGTGGCCATCGGTCGCTTTTTCCGGAAACTTCATCGCATTTGGAGAGAAACGGACGGCGGTGTTCGCGCCTCGTTTTTCATTTGCGGTTTCGGCAGTTTCAGGAGAAAACAGATCGGGAATGGCCTCATTTTCCTTGCCGTTCAAGTCGTTTTCGTCTTGTTCATGGTCTTGAGTGGGGGCTTAAACCTTTTCAATTTGATTTTCCTTGGAGAGAAAGCGCAGGGCGATTTGTTCGGCGATCCCACCCTCGAGCTCCCGAACTACACCTCCATCAACAGCCTCATTCTCGGGCTTTTGACGATTCTCTTCATTTGCGTCTATCTCTTTGTTTGGTATAGCAACATCAAGAGTGCTTATGACTCTTATGTCATCGTTCACCAGTACGATTTCTTAGGCGCGAAGCAAGATGCTCTCCATTTCATTCAGCATCTCGACGAATTCCCGGAAGCGTATTCCGAAGTGAAGGACGAAAACGGCAAACCTGAACTCGCCTTCCTCAAACCCGCCTCTTTGAAGAAGTGCATGAGAGAAACGTACGGGTTCGGCCACCTTTCCGCCCTTTACATCAGTTATATCCGGCCGGATCGGATTAATGTTCGCCCGGAAAGCAAGTTCGCCACGTGGCGTCGCACCGTCGCCTACAATTGGTATCGCCATTACGATGCTTTCCGTCAAAAGAAGCTTCATGGCTCCTATTCCTCGGTTTACGCCAAACACCTTACTTGGGAATGGCGCGACAAGCCATCCAAATACGGTTTCCCGATTATTGAAAACGAATTGACCGCCGC
>JAEDJP010000002.1 GCA_016296285.1 Bacilli bacterium | reverse complement strand
AGGTGGAAACGAATTACCGGATAATTGCCTAGAAACAAATTTGCGGATAACTACAGTGAGAAAGTTTAGGCGTTTCTTTTTCTTTTCCCGGTGTTATAGTACGTTCGCCCAAGCGAGAACCTACCATGAAACAACTCCTCTTCTGCATCCTCGACAACAACCAAAAGGCGGAAACCCTTCTTCGAACCCTTTCTCAGGAAGGCTATAACGGCACCGTCATGAACACGACCGGGATGCACCACGTGCTCCCCGATGTCCACGGACACGGGACCGCCATCAGCCTCGCCTCGATGGTGGACGATTATCCTCAAGGGAACCTGACGCTTTTCATCATCATCGACGAGGAGAATCTTGAGCAACTAAAAGGGCGGATCCGGGAATTGACCGGTTCCTTCAAGGACATTCCGGGCGGCATGTTCGTTTTACCGCTTTCCTCGGTCGAAGGCATCTTCTGATCAGAAACCAAGAATAAGGACCCCGTGGGGTCTTTTTTCGTGATTCGCAATGAAAAACAGGACCCGGAATAGGTCCTGCGGATTTCATATGGCGTCCCCGAGGCGATTCGAACGCCTGACCCCTTCCTTAGGAGGGAAGTGCTCTATCCAGCTGAGCTACGGAGACAGCGCTTAGAAAAAATGGTCGGAACGGCGGGGTTCGAACCCGCGACCTCCTGGTCCCGAACCAGGCGCACTACCAAGCTGTGCTACGTCCCGACGTGTCAAGTCCTTCGACTTGCGCGGGAACGATTATAAGACGGATTCGCGGATATTTCAAACCCGACTTGATGCGACGCGTCAATCCGCGAAGAAAGAACAAGAAAATGCCCCTGCCTTTTTTGCGAAAGAGAAGGGGCGTGTATCGGTTTAGAAGAGCGTGAGCTGGTTGGACTCGCTGAGATCGGATAGAACCCCAAGGCGATCGAGTTCCGCGAGATTCGTCGAGGAGAGCTTTGTGTCACGCAAGACTTGCTCTTTCGAAAGGAAGGGTTTGCCTTTGAGTTTCTCGCGGGCTTCCACGACGCTGTTCGCCGCGCTTTCGCCGAGGTTATCGATGACGACGAACGGGGGGATGAGGGCTTTGTTCTTCTCATCGACGACGAACATCTTGCTATCGCTTCGATAGAGGTCGAGGTTCGCGAAATGATAGCCGCGCTCGCACATCTCAAGAGCGATCAGGAGCGTTTTCAAGATGTTGATTTCCTTGTTCGAAAGCGGGTTGGACCGATCGTCGCGACGGGCGCGCAAAGCATCGATTTTCGCGATGATGGCGTCTTCCCCTTGGATCATGGTCTCGATGTCGTAGGCGTCGCTGCGGACGGAGAAGAAAACCGCGTAGAACTGCAAGGGGTAGTAGAGTTTGAAATAGGCGACGCGGACCGCCATCATGACGTAAGCCGTCGCGTGACCGCGGGGGAAGAGGTATTTGATCTTCTTGCAGGATTCGATATACCAATCGGGAACCCCATGGGCCTGCATGACCGGGATGTAGACGTCCGCTTTCTTGAGGAAGGCGTTATGGCCGTGACGGACGTCCTCCATGATGCTGAATGCCATCTGAGGATCAATGCCTTGGAGGATGAGGTAGGACATGATATCGTCGCGGCACCCGATGACGCCGTTGATGTCGGTCACGCCGTTCAGAATCAAATCTTCGGCGTTGCCCTGCCAAACGTCGGTGCCGTGGCTCAAGCCAGAGATGATGAGGAGATCGTTGAACGTCTTGGGCTTTGCCTCGCTAAGCATTCGCTGTGCCAGGTCGGTCCCGAATTCCGGGAGGGCGGAAGCGCCCGTGATGGAATTGAGGTAGTTCCGGTGGAGATGCAGCTCCTTCGGCGAGGTGAAAAGGGACAAAACGCGGGGGTCGTTCATCGGAATATCCTCGATTTTGACCCCGGTCAGGTCACGGTAATAACGCATGGCCATCGGGTCGACGTGGCCAAGGATATCGAATTTCAGCAACTCGTCGTGCATGGAACGATAGTCGAAGTGGGTGGTAAGCCAATTCGATTCGAGGTCATCCGCGGGGTGCTGGACGGCGGTGAAGTCATAGATGGAACGGTCGGCCGGGACGACGACGATGCCGCCTGGATGCTGACCGGTCGTGCGCTTGACGCCTTGGCATTTCGAGGCGAGATAAGCGATATAGGTGGGGTTGATGGAATCGACGCCTTTGGCGCTGTGCTGCGCTTTCAGCATGTCCTCAAAGTAGCCGCGGACATAGCCATACGCGGTCTTCTCGGCGACCGTTTCGATCGTGCCCGCGCGGAAGACGTTCCGTTCGCCAAGCAGGATACGCGTGTAATTGTGCGCCTTCTTCTGGCTTTGGTCCTCGAAGTTCAAGTCGATGTCCGGGACCTTGTTCGCGGAGAAGCCGAGGAACGTCTCGAACGGAATGTTCTGGCCGTTTTGCCTCAGGGGGGTGCCGCATTTTGGGCAGGCGCGATTCGGCAAATCGAAGCCGGATTTATAGCCTTTCTTGAGGAAATTGACCCCATCTTCATCTTCGAACGTGAGGTAATGGCAGTGGGGGCAATGATAATGCGGGGGCAAGGGGTTGACCTCGGTGATGTTCGCCATCGTCGCGGCGATGGAGGAACCAACCGATCCACGGGAGCCGACGATGTAATGCTCCGGCTCGTCGTTAGCCATCTTGATGAGCTTGTGGGCGATGAAGTAGGTAACGGCATAACCGTGGCCGATGATGCCCTCGAGCTCGCGGTCGAGACGGTTTTTCACGAATTGGATGGCTTCCTGCACCTTGGGGTCATCGTCGTAAGAATAATCGAAGATGCTATGGAAATTGCCATAGCAAAGGTCACGAAGCTGCTTGTCACTGTTGGGCAAATTCTTGTCCGGCGGGAAGCAGCCGGGCAAAACCGGGGTGATGCTCTCGTCGATTTGGTCGGCCACCCAGTTCGAGTTATCCACGACGAACTCCATCGCTTCTTCTGGGGTCGTCCATTCTTGGAAGCAATCGAGCATCTCCCGGGTGCTGCGGAAATGCTGATCCGGGTTTTCAAACAAGGGGTAATCGCGACGCGCGGGCGGGTTCATCGGATGGCTGCCACCGCCGATCGCTTTCGCGTTGATATAAACGTCGCGGAGAATCTTGTCCTCGGGATTGAGATAATGGCAATCGCCCGTCGCGACGACCTTCTTTCCGGCGATGCGGGCGGCTTCCACGATATCGCGGAGAACGGAAATCAAATGTTCTTTGGACGGGACGCGGCCCATGTTGATGAGGTAGCTGTAATTCTCGAGGGGCTGGATCTCGATGTAGTCATAGAAACGCATCGCTTCCACGAGGACGTCGCGGTTCCTCGTCAACGCGATTTCCATGATTTCCGAATTGAGGCAGGCGCTGCCGACCATCATGTTCTGGCGATAGGCTTCGACGAGGACGCGCGGGGTCTTCGGGACGCGCGAAAGGTAGGTCGTGTTCCCTTGGGTGACGATTTTGTAGAGATCCTTGAGGCCTTGGTGATTCTTGACGAGAACGATCGCGTGATATTCCTTCAAGTTTCGGCAGAAGGAGTTGAACGAAGACTTGAGGTCCTCAAGGTGACGGTAGAGTTTGGGTTTCTTGGCGAGGTCCGTTTCTTCCGGGTTCGGGTCTTCTTTCCAGCGAAGGTATTCTTGGTGGGCATCCTCGAACGAAGCGAATTGGAGACGGATGTCGTCGCTTGGGTACTGGATATGCCAGAAGCGCGCGAAATAGCCCATCGCGGTCGTGAAACGGGCGAAGTTCCCTTCGTCCGCGGTTTCGCGTTCGACGTCCTCGATATCCGGCAGCTCGATCTGTAGGGTCGCGAGGTCTTGATGCGTGATGCCGGGATAGACATGGTTCAATCGGCGCACGATCTCTTGCCAGCCTTCGCTCAAGGCGTTCGCGTCGTAATCCGCGCGGTGAGCGTCCGCCCCATCGTAAATCGAAAGGCCCAAATTGCGGAGCAACGCCCCTTCGTTATGGCGGCCCGCTTTCGGGAAGAGGTAGTGGGACAAGGGCAAGGTATCGATAACCGGGTTCTTAAGAGGCGGCAAACCTTCCCTTTCCAAGGCGGCGTTCACGAAACCGATATCGAACGTCGCGTTATGCGCGACGAGAACGTGATCTCCGAGGAAATCCATGATCATCGGGAGCGCCTGCTTCATCGTGGGCTTGTCCGCGAGCATCTCGTCCGTGATGTGGTTGATACGGGTCGAGGCCGCGGGCATCGGCATCTCCGGATTGATGAGCATGTTGAAGCGCTTCTGGACAACGCCGTTCTCGACGATGACGCCACCGAATTCGACGATGCGGTCATAGCGGGCGCTGAGGCCGGTGGTTTCGGTATCGAAGACGCAATAACGGCCCTTCGCAAGGGGGATGGGAGCGGGGTTCAAGACGATCGTCTGGTGCAGGTCGAACATGTAAAGCTCGCACCCATAGATGATCTTCAACGGATCCTTCTTGTCTTTTTCGCGGGCGGTTTGGGCCGCGGGGAACGATTGCAAAACGCCATGGTCCGTGACGGCGATTGCTTTCATCCCCATGTGTTTCGCGAGTTTGTAGTAACTCGAGAAATCCGCGACGGCGTCCATCGTGGACATCTTGGTATGGAGGTGAAGCTCAACGCGTTTCTTCTCAAGGGACGGGTCATCATCCCGCGGCTCGGCGGCCGGGAGACGGTCCACGAAATGGCCGCGGATGGTCTTTTGCTTCGAATAATTGTCGATGTCGATGGCACCGCGAACGCGGACCCGCGTGCCGATGGTGATCGAGGAAAGGACTTCTTCCGTCATGCCCTTGGCGTTGGAGAAGCAGCGAACCGTGATGGCGTTCGTGCTGTCCCCGATGCCGAAGACGCCCATCTTGCCGCCTTTCCGCGTGTTGCGGAGATCCGCCTCGAAAACCTCGCCGCAGAAATCGACGTTGCAAAGACCAAGGTGGAAGACCGCATCGATGTTTTCCGCGACTTGGTAATCACCTTTTTTTGAGAGGCGTTGTTTCCGCCTTTCTTCCATCATGACGGCGAGGTTCTTCTGTTCCAAGGAAAGCAGTTCTTCTTCCCCCATTTGCTGAATGGCTTTGAAGTCTTCAAGAATCGCTTGCTGACCTTCTTTCAAAGACGCTTGTTCGGATGTTTCTGGGGCGCTGATCTCTTCCGGGGCGAAGCCTTGCTCTTCTAAAGAAGAGGCGGGTTCTTCCGCTTTTTTCGGGGAAAGAATCTTCTCCTCTTTTTCTTCAAAAACAAAGGAGGATGGATAGTTAATAAACGAGAGCATGGAAGCGAAATCGGATACCGTTCTCTCTTCTTTTTGGCGATTGGCTTTGGAATAAGCGACTTTCAAAACCTTTCCGTCGAGTCGCATCGACGGCAGGATTCCTTGCCCGATATGCGCAAGGGAATACCCTTCGTAGAGGGACAAGACGTCTTCGTTCCCGATCTCGGAAACATAGCTGAACCGAAGGGAATACGGATAACGGATGGTGCCGAGGGCCGCGAGGAATTCCTCGAGGGCGCCATAATCCCAAGGCGTCTCCTTTTGGACGAACATGTCGATCTGCTCCACGCGATGCGGGTTGCGACCGACCAAGGTGAAATCCAAGTCAAAACGCTCGGGAGACTCGATCCCGACCGAGCGCAAGAAGGAATACATCTTTTTCTGCATACGACCCTTTCAAACCCCTTAGAACAGCCCGATGATGTCCTTGATGGTCACGGCCACCATGAGGATACCGAGGAGGACAAACCCGACGATCGAGGCGATGCCTTGCGCCTTTTCGGGCATCTTCTTCCGCGTGATGGCTTCGACCACCGTGACAAGGAGTTGCCACCCATCAAGGCCAGGGAACGGAAGCAAATTGAAGAAGGCGAGGTTGATGGAGATGAGGCCAGCGAAATAGAAGATGTATCCAGGGCCACCCAGCGCCTCGATCTGCGGCAAGGCGCTTGTCATGCCGACGATTCCCGAAAGATTCTGGAAGCCACCGGGGGTGAAGAGGCTCGCGAAGCCTTGGACGATTGCCCCGCAGGCATTAGGGACGTCTTCCGCCCATTGCTTCCAGGCTTCCGCCCAGTCGTTGCGTTCCGAGATGACGCGGACGCCCGCCCCATTCGAGACGAGGGCCCCGTCTTTTACGACGCCACGCACCGGGCACGAGAGGGATTCATTCAAGAATTGCTCGGAATAGGTCCCTTCTTGTTGTCCCTTGGCCGCGGGGAAAAGGCGAAGGTGAAAATCAACATACGCCCCCTCTTCTTTGAAGGAGAAGGAGTCCGAGCCAAGATCCGGAAGCGCCGTGATCCCGAGGGCTTGGTATTTCTCTTCGATGACGGCGTCCGCCTTGGCGGGATAGAAGACAATCGTATCCGTGATGTCGCGTTCCTTCGTGAGGGTGGTGGGGTAATAAATCGCGACGTAGGAAATGCCGCCTCCATAGGCGACGCCGGAAGCGTTATAGATCTTGGCATCCGTGTCCACGATGCGGTAGAAGGACCCATCGGCTTCCGCCGCGGGGAGAGACAGGAAATAATCCGTCACTTCCAAAGCGTGGGCCTTGTTCGCGTTCACGTAATCGAGAACCTCCCCGTCATAGAGAAGAGGGACGCAGTCGACTTCGACTTGGGTCGTCTCGTTGAGTTGGACCGATCCGCCATAGGCGATGTAGTATTTCGCGAAAGCGATGTCCGAGATGAAAATGAGGACGAGGCCAAGCAAGAAATTCATCACGACGCCCGCGAGGAGGATCGTGCATTTCTTGGCTTTGTGGATATTGCCGATGGACCGTTCCGGGGCCGGGGCTTCCATGCCTTCGGGGATGGCTTCCGCGTCGTTGTACATCGAGACGTAGCCCCCAAGGGGAATGGCGCGGATGGAGAAATAGGTTTCCCCTCCCTTGCGACGCACCTTCAGGAGTTTGGGACCGAAGCCGATCGAATATTCGAAGCAATAAACCTTGAACATCTTCGCGGCGGCGAGGTGGCCGGCCTCGTGGATGGAAATCAAAACGCCCAAAATCACGAGCATGATGAGGATGTAGAGCAGGGTTGTTAGGAATTGCATTGTTTATCGTCCTCCTTTCAAGGCGTCTCGGACGAAGAGTCGTGCCGCGGAATCCGCCCGGACAATCTCTTCGATGGAAGGATTCTGGATAGAGGGTAACCCTTCGATTGCCTCTTTTACAAGGGTATCAATTTGGAGGAAAGATATCTTTCCCTCCAAAAACGCATACACGGCCTCCTCATTTGCCCCGTTGAGGACCGCGCGAGAAGTCCCTCCTTTTGCAAAAGCCTCCAAAGCGATGCCGGGGGCAAGATACCTTTTTTCGTCGAAGGGCGCGAAATGGAATGGCCCGAGGTCCGAAAGCGTTTTGGCCTCGACGAGGTCGAAAGACACATGGCCTTCGTAAAGAGCGTAGGCGATCGGCCCGTGCATGTCGGGGGCGGACACATCCGCGACATAGGTCCCGTCTTTTTTCCAGACCAAGGAATGCACGTGGCTTTCCCGGTGCATCAGGATATGGGTCTTTTCGAGGGGGAAGTCGAAGAGGACCTTGGCCTCGATGACCTCGAAGCCCTTGTTCATCATCGTCGCGGAATCGATCGTGATTTTCGCGCCCATGGACCACGTGGGATGGGCCAAGGCTTCCTCGGGTGTGACCGCGATGAGTTCTTCCCTCTTCTTGTCCCGGAAGCTGCCCCCGGAAGCGGTGATCCACAGGGAATCGATCTCGTCTTGAGGGACGCGCGAGAAGAGTTTGGCAATCGCGACGTGCTCCGAATCGATCGGGTAGAGTTTTCCCTTCCCCTCGGCTAAAAGGCCGCGAATCAGGTCTCCCCCGACGACGAGGGACTCTTTGTTCGCGAGGGCCAAGATGCGATTTTCTGTTAACGCAGTGATAGATGGGCGAAGCCCGGCAAACCCAACCAAAGCGTTTTCTACGAGCTCGGCATGGCAATCCCGAATCATGTCCAAGATGCCTTCATCGCCAAAATACCACGATACGTGGGGGTATTTTCGACGCAACCGTTGGTAATCTCCCTCTTCAAGGACGCAGGCGTATGTGACGGAAGGGAATTCCTTCAAGATGGTTTCGAGGGCCTCCGTTCTCCGTCCCACCGAAACCGCGACGAGAGAAAAGGACCGCGGATCGCGACGGAAAATGTCGAGGCTTTGCGTCCCGATGGAACCGCTTGCCCCCAAAAGGCATACCGTTCTCATCGGAAGATGTTCCACCCTATGCCGGAGAAGACGACGAAGACGGAAGCGGCAACGCTCGAGAAGAGGAGGCTATCCACGCGGTCGAGGACCCCGCCGTGGGCGCCAAGAAGGTGGCTGTAATCCTTGAAGCCGTAGAAGCGCTTGATCATGGAGAAGGTGAAATCCCCAAGGTTCCCGATGAGCGGCAAGGCGATGCTCATGAGGAGCAACTGCCACCAAGCCTGGGAATTCGCAAAGATCGATAGGTGGGGCAGAATCGGGTAGCCACAGCCTTCCAGCAAGGCGGCGATGCCAAACGAAGCCCCCGCGGCCAAGACGATGCCGCCGATGAAGCCTTCCCACGTCTTGTTCGGGGAAATGCGCGGGTTGATGTGATGCTTCCCGAAGAGCATACCGACGAAATAGGCGAAGATGTCGTTGAGGAAAGTCGCCGCGACGACGTAGATGAGGAACGTGGTGGAGCCCCAATAACGGAAGACGTTGCTCGAAGCGTCATAGGCCGGGCCCCACTCAAGGGCCAAGGGATAATAACGGAGGAACATGAAGGCCTGGAAACCGAGGCCGACCATGAACGTCATGGCGAAGAAATAGATGACGTCGTGCCAATCGAAATCCTCGTGGAGGACGGCGCACAAGGAATAAATGCCAAAAGAAGCGGCAAGGCTATAAATCGAGATGTCGAGATAGGAGAAATACTGCTCAAGCTCGAAATGAAAGGTCGCGTTCATGTCGGTTTTCCGGTCGATGAGATACTGCATGTATTGCTGGGCGTTAAATTTCAGCAAGAACCAATAAACGTAGACGAACACCAGAAAATACGTGAAAACCCAGATATACCAGCGGTACTTCTTCTGCGGGGCTTTCATGATTTCGTAGCAGGCAAAGCCCAAGAAAACCGTGATGAAAACAAACCAAAACCAGCCCCCGAGGGCAATGCAAGGAACGGCGAGGATCAAAAGGACAATCGCGACGACGATGCGATTGAGCATGCTCTTCTTTTTCTTCTCATCGAGCTTATTCACCTCGATGTGCGGATGGTTCTTCCGGTTCGGCATCTCTTCACTCATTGACAAGTCCCCCGTATCTGCGATTTCTCTTTTCGTATTCCTTCAGGCAATCGATGAATGCCTCGCGACGGAAATCCGGCCACTTCACATCGGTGAACACGAATTCCGCGTAGGCGTTTTGGTATAGGAGAAAATTCGAGAGCCTCTCTTCCCCGGATGTCCGGATCATGAGGTCGACATCGGGCAATCCCTTCGTGTAGAGATAGTCCTCAAAGGACAATTCATCGAGGGCATCTATGTCTTTTTGGCCATTTTGCACGTCTTTGGCAAAGGCTTTGGCCGCGCGGACGATCTCGTTTCTTCCCCCGTAATTCAAACAGACGTTCAGGATCCAATCGTGGTTGTTCGCGGTCCGTTTCACCGCTTCTTCGCAGACAAGGCGCGTTTGTTCGCGAATGCGACTGAGGTCCCCGGAAATCACGAGTTTCGCCCCGACGGAATCAAGGTAATCGATTTCCCTCGCGAAGAATTCCTCGAGGTAATCCATGAGGTGGTCGATCTCGTCTTGGGGACGATTCCAATTCTCGGTGGAAAACGCGTAAAAGCTCATGACGCGGATGTTGAATTCGCGACACGTTTCGAAAA
Organism: Bacilli bacterium; assembly: GCA_016296285.1. Classification (GTDB taxonomy): domain Bacteria; phylum Bacillota_I; class Bacilli_A; order RFN20; family CAG-826; genus Alloenteromonas. The sequence continues at coordinate 28,957 of JAEDJP010000002.1, read as the reverse complement.
TCTCGATGATGCGGTTGCAGGCTTCGTGATGGCCAAAATGGCGCGCGAGGCCACGGGCTTTCGCCCAACGGCCGTTCCCGTCCATGATGAAGGCCACATGACGGCAGTTTTTCGTTAACGCGAAAGCCTTATTACCCATGATGAGATGATTATAACGAACTCGCATTACGCGTGCACGAAAAAGGACTGCTCTTCCTTCGAGGCAACGCGCAGGGAAAAACAAAAAGGGACCCATTGGGTCCCGTGAATGCATTGTCTTTAGATCGACATGATCTCGCCTTGCTTGGCTTTGACGAGGTCTTCGATGCGCTTGTTGAAGGCGTCGACTTCCTTCTGGAGGTCTTCTTCCACGCGCTCTTTGTAGTCGTCGGACATGGAATCGTCATCCTTGAGCAAGGACAAGGTGTCGCGACGGATGTTGCGGATGGCGACCTTGGCTTCTTCCCCGAGGGCCTTGGCCTTCTTCGCGATTTCCTTGCGGGTGTCTTCCGTGAGGGCGGCGACGATAATGCGGATGCCGTCCGCCTCGACTTGGGGATTCACGCCGAGATTCGCGGCAACGATGCCCGCGGCGATCGGCTTGATGTCTTCGCGAGAGTAGGGACGCACATAAAGCTGGCGCGGCTCGGGGCGGCTGATTTGGCAAAGATCCACGATGGGCATCTTTTCTCCGTAATAGTCGCAGGTGACGCCGCTAAGCATCGCGGGGTTCGCTTGCCCCGTCCGGAGCTTGTCCATCCCGGCTTTGAGGTTGCCGATGGCGTTTTCGAAGGATTGCTTCGCGTCGATAACGTATTCGTCCATGTTTATTTCTCCTATTTCGATTCCTTTATTCATCCACGACCGTGGTGCCGACATCCTCGCCGCAAAGGACTTTGCGGAAGGCTTCCGGATCGTCCATTGAGAAGACCCGTATCGTCTTTTTCTTTCCGGTGAGCATCGCCGCGGCGCCGAGATCCATGACCGCGAGTTGGCGTTCGATCATCTCGTTGAGGGTGATGCGCGTGAGTTTCTTCGCGTCTTTGTGGGTCCGAGGATCGGCATCATAGACCCCGTCGACGCCGTTTTTCGCCATGAGAATCGCGTCCGCGTTGACTTCAAGCGCCCTGAGCGCGGCGCAGGAATCGGTCGTGCAATAAGGATTCCCCGTTCCGCCGGCGAAGATGACGACCCGGCCTTTCTCGAGGTGGGAAATCGCCTTTCTGCGGTAATAAGGCTCGCACACCTGCGGGACGTTGATCGCGGAGAGGACGCGGCAAGAGAGGCCCTTCTCCTCGATGGCGCTTTGGATGGCCAAGGCGTTGATGACCGTGCCGAGCATGCCCATGTAGTCCGCGGTGGAAGCCTCGATGCCGATCTTGTCGGCCAGGCGGCCTCGCCAGATGTTGCCGGCCCCGACGACGATGCCGACATCGACGCCGAGTTCGCGGATCATCGCGACACTGCTTGCGATGGAAGCAAGCTTTTCGTGATCGAGGATCGTGGCATCCTTGGCATCCGCCAAAGCCTCGCCGGAAAGCTTGAGAATCACTCTTCGATAAATGGATTTCATAGCACGAGTATATTAAGGCAAAGGCACTTCAAAATAAAGGTTGTTCGCGTCGGTTCAAGATCCTGATTTCGAGCCCACAGATAGAAACGGGCTTCCTCGTCGCGGAAAGCAAAGGGGGAGGCCAGCCATGAAAGGGAATAGTCCGTTGTTTGATAATATGGCCCCGGCCGTCATTCAAGCGTCCCTTCTTTCCGAAAAATCAAGCAGAGAAGGGGGTGCGGGTTTGAAAACAGATACCTCTCTTCACAACGAAACTCCAAAAAGCGAAAGCACAGAAAGGAAGATGAGTTCAAAAGGAGAGTAAATGCTCAAAAAGATGAAAACTCCTGAAGGAAAAAACCTCGTAAAGGAATTGTATCGGCCGGGCGCTATAATCGGTGATGGCGGAACTGCAGATGCCTTAAGACACGAAAAGGAGATGGGAATAGCGAGCCGTCCTGGGTCTCATTTGAAAAAGGCACAAGATCGAGTCCGCCAAATCAGAAAAATCCTAGTAAAGACCCCGAACCATCAGGATAAAGACGCCTTGATTGAATTGCTAAACGATTTGCTTGACGCATTGAAAGGACTAGAAAATGGAAGATGAATTGTTCAACAGAAAGCTCCTCGAAAAATTCCCGGAGATTCATGATTGCTTTGAAACCTATGTTTCTTGGCAAGACGGAATTCGAACAGGATCAACGTTGATTGTTGAAGACGTATTCAATCCGTTTTGCAAAGAGGCTGCAATGAATAAAAACGCCGAGATGGTCAAAAGAATCTGCGAGTTTGTTGAAGAATGCATCTGTTCAAACGACCATCTAGAATACACCGCAATTTACGTTGGGTTTCTGGAATGGCTGAAATCTAGTCCGATTCCCGAACTAGTGAACGGCCTCCTCGAATCGTCTCGGAAGGCATATGATGCGTTGATTTATTGATGCGAATCGGCTTCGGAACGGCAATTGGCTGAATTCCCGACTTACACGCGCCACGGTAAGCTCAAGTTTCCCATCGTTTATATCGCGCCTCTCACATTTTAATTTGCTTGATGTGGGTCAAAAACAAGGCTTTTGATACGTAAATCCTTTTCCACGTATTCACAAGTTTTCCCCGGACATTGGCCTGGTTTTCCCAATTATTTTGATTGACTCTTTTGAGGTTCTTTCTTGATATCGTCAGCAGAAAGCATTGTGAACTAGCTGCTTTCCTTTCGCGGTTTTTTCTCATGCCCGCGGAAAGATGCCGGTTCGCGTCGCCAAATGAAAACCCCCTCGCCATGAAGAGGCAAGGGGGAATTCAAGGAATGGTTACTCCTTGGCGGAGGTGTCAACGCCTTCACCGACGAGGTAGCGGACGAAGGTAACGACCGAGGCGCCCTTTTCCTTGAGGTATTGGGCGACGGTGAGCTTTCCGTCCGGATCCAAGGCGTAAGGCTTGGCTTCGAGGCAATTCTCGCCGAGGCGGGAATCGACTTTGCGCTGGGCGATCATCGCCTTGACGTTCTCGGGCTTGGCCTGGAGCTTCGGATCTTCGGCGACTTCCTTCTCGGCGATCGCGAGTTCGCGAGCGCGGTCGGCGGCCGGGACATCCGCGAGGGTCAGGTATTCCGGAGCGGCGGAGGCAACGGTCATCGCGAGGCCGCGGTTGCCTTCCCCAAGATCCTTGGAGACGACGACGAGGGCAGCGATCTTGCCGTGCATGTGGATGTAGGAGCCAAACGCCTCGCCATCCTTCGCATGGAGGATGGTGTAGCGACGAAGCTGGAACTTCTCGCCCATGGCGATGGTGGCTTCGGCCATGAGGTCGGCGCAGACAGCCTGGGCTTCCTCAACGGTCGCGGCCTCTTTCTCGAAGCAGACATCCAAGCAGTCGGCGATGAGTTTCTGGAACTTGTCGCTCGAAGAGACGAAGTCGGTCTCGCAGTTGAGCTCGAGGATGATGGCTTTGGAGGCATCGCTCTTGACGAGGGCGAGGCCTTCGGCGGCGACGCGGCCGGATTTCTTGACGGCCTTGGCGATGCCCTTCTCACGAAGGACGTCGATCGCTTTCTCGATATCGCAATCGGCCTCGATGAGGGCCTTCTTGCAATCCATGATGCCGGCTCCGGTGCGATCGCGGAGGGCTTTGATCTGGTCAATGGTCGGGGTAGCCATTATTTGGTCTCCTTAGCGGCTTCGGCCTTCTTGGCGGCTTCGGCGCGGCGGGCTTGGAAGCGAGCTTCGCGTTCGGCACGCATCTTGGCATAGCGCTCTTCGCGGGCCTTGCGGGCGGCGCGGACGGCTTGACGATGCTGTTCGGCGGCGATGTCGGCGACGCGGATGGCATCGGCCATGGTGGCTTCTTCGCCTTCGTCTTTGGTGTAGGCGAATTCGGTCACGCCAGCGCGGGCTTCGACGACAGCGTCAGCGAGAACGCCGACGATGAGCTTGATGGCGCTCGTGGCATCGTTGTTGGTCGGGACGGGGAAGTCGATGATTTCGGGATCGTCGTTGGTGTCGCAGAGGGCGAAGACCGGGATGTTGAGCTTGCGGGCTTCGAGAGCGGCATTCTTCTCGAGAGACGGATCGGCGAGGACGATGGCCTGCGGGAGGCGGCGCATTTCCTTCAAGCCGCCGAGGTTCTTGTCGAGTTTGGCGTATTCCTTGCGGAGGAGGGCGACTTCCTTCTTCGGAAGCTTGTCCCAGGAGCCGTCGGTTTGGGCGGCGTCGAGATCGCGGAGACGCTTGATGCGGCTCGCGATGGTGCGCCAGTTGGTGAGGGTGCCACCGAGCCAGCGGTTGGTGATGTAGAAGGAGCCAGAGCGGACCGCTTCGTCGATGACGATTTGCTGGGCCTGGGCCTTGGTGCCGACGAAGAGGACCTTTCCGCCCGCTTCGACGATGGCCTTGAGGGCCTGGTAAGCGAGGATGGTGCGCTCAACCGTCTTGTTGAGATCGATGATGTAGATGCCATTGCGGGCGCCGTAGATGTACTTGCCCATCTTCGGGTTCCAGCGGTGGGTTTGGTGTCCGAAGTGGACGCCGGCTTCCAAGCACTTCTTCATCGTGATGATGGGAGCGTTGGGGTCGTGGAAGACTTCAGCCATGGTCGGCTCGGCGCTAGCAGCCGGGGCCGCGGTTTCTTCGACCGCGACGGTTTCCTTGATTTCGTCACTCATGTAGGTGACCTCCATTTGTTTATGCCTCCCTCGCTTCGAACCGCTGACCACCTCACTGCTTTTTAAGCCTGCTTCGGCCCAGGAGGAACACGGCGCGGAATCCACGGGGTGCGTATTACTGCGAAAACGCAGCGACGAAAGTATACACATACGCGTGGGGGCCTGCAAGAAAAATCGAACGTCGATTCCCCTTATGGGGAGGAACCTACTTTTTGGTTCGCTGAGGGAAGCAGCGGGCGTATTGTTCCTGCATGTCTTCCGTGGTCAAATGGGTGTAGACCTGGGTCGTGTTGATGGACTCGTGTCCGAGCAGTTCCTGAATGAGGCGCAAGTCGGCGCCGTTTTGGAGAAGGTGGGTCGCGAACGTGTGACGCAGCTCATGGGGATGGAGGTCAAGGTGGCTGCCGATCTTTTTCTCGATCGTGGCCAAAATGTATTCAAGACCGCGTACCGTCAAAGCGTTCCCTTGGGCGTTTAGGAAGAATGGTTTGGCCTTTTTCAATGCTATGTCCTGCTTGTTTTTGGCCAAAAGGCCAGGCCGGAGTTCCTCTTGGTAACGACGCATCCATCTCTCCGCGTTTTGCCCGAAAGGCACCATGCGCACCTTCTTGCCCTTGCCATAGACTCGAATCATCCGGCTTCGATAATCGATGGCGCGTGGCTCGAAAGCGATGAGTTCCGAAGCGCGCATTCCCGAGGCGTAAAGGAGTTCCAGAATGGCTTGATCGCGCGTCATCAAGGGGTCGTCCCTTTTGGCATTCGCATCGAGCAAGGACTTCACTTGTTCGAAAAAGAGGGCAGTGGGGTACTTGATTTCGGCCTTCGGGGAAGAAAAACCCTCAAACGGGTTGTCGTGGAATTCATCGGGCGAGCGCTTCCTCAGGTGATGGTAAAAAAGGCGTAAGGCGGACAACCTTCTGCCAAGCGTCCTCTTCCCGATTCCCCGCCGAATCTCACCGGAAAGGAATTCCGTGATCACCGCTTCATCGACCTCGTTGAGCGCGACGTCCTTCTTCTGGAGGAAGCGAAGGAAAATCTCAATGTCATTCACATAGGCATCCGCGGTTTTGGAGGAATAGCCGCGGGAAAAGAGCAACTCTTGGACGAAAGGTTGAAGCAGAGGAAGGAATTCTTCGTCAATCATTCTTCACTTGCTCCGCGAAGGCGCGCATCGCCTCTAACGATGTCTTGATGGTCGCGTCGCGGTTCTCTTTCTTTGCCATGGGCAAAAGGGCCCAGTTCGCGTTCATCGGGGAGAATGAAGAGGGGGAGGCGTGCAAGATGTAGGAAACAAGACCCCCATAGATCGTTTCGCGGGGCACCTTGAGGAAACCTTTCCCTTCAAGGCGACGGGCAACGTGGATGGCGGCGAGAATCCCCATCGCGGCGCTTTCGACATACCCTTCGACCCCGGAAAGCTGGCCAGCGACGAAGACGTTTGGAAGCACCTTCAGCGATAGGTCATTTTGCAAAACAAGGGGGGCATTGATGTAAGAATTGCGATGCATGAGGCCGTAACGAAGGAATTCTGCATGCTCCAAGCCCGGGATCATCGAGAAGACGCGCTTCTGCTCCGGGTACGTGAGATTCGTCTGGAAACCGACGATGTTGTAGTAATCCCCGAGCTTCGTGTCTTGGCGAAGCTGGACGACGGCATACGGCTTTGGGTGTTCCGGGGTCTCGAGCCCAAAAGGCTTAAGCGGGCCGTGACGCAACGTCTCGAGGCCTCTGCTCGCGATGACTTCGACGGGCAAGCAGCCTTCGAAATAATGGGTGTCGAATTCGTGGACGAGAGCCTTCTTCGCCCCGATGAGTTCCTTGACGAAGGCAAAATACTCGCTCTTGTCCATCGGGCAATTGATGTAGCCCCCGTCCTCTTGCTCGTAACGGGATTTGACGTAGGCTTTCGAGAAATCGACGGAATCCTTTTTGACGATGGGGGCGCTCGCATCGAAAAAGGACAGGTTCTTGACACCGAGTTTGCTTGAAAGGTCGTTCAGCAAATCGGGGCTCGTCAAAGGGCCCGTCGCCAAAATCGCCAGATGATCTTCCGGCAAAGCGCGCACTTCCTCTCGATGCAAATGGAAAGAAGGGAAGGCCAAGAGGCGTTCCGTGATGAATTTCGCGAATTGCTCCCGGTCCACCCCAAGGGCGTTGCCGGAAGGAATTTCCGCGTAATCGGCAGCCTCCATCATGAGGGACCCCAGCTGACGCATCTCTTCTTTGAGAAGGCCGCAGGCGTTATCAAGGCGTTTCGATTTCAGGGAGTTGGAGCAAACGAGTTCGCCGAGGAATTCCGTCTCGTGTGCCCCGTCTTGATAAGAGGGGCGCGCATCGAAAAGATGGACCTCATACCCTCGTTTGAGGAGGAAATAAGCCGCTTCGGAACCCGCGAGTCCGCCACCGATGATATCGACCCGCATCATGGTTCACTTCTCCGTCTTTTTGGATTTGTTTTCGATCCACTCGTGATAACGGCAACGAGGGAAATTCGTGCAACCGAGGAATTGGGCTTTCTTGCCCTGCTTGACGACCAAGTGGCCGGTGCCGCACTTGGGGCAAGGTTTCACGTAATCCGCTTCGGCATAGGTGACTTTCGGCTTCGGCTCGCTCACTTTCCCATCGAGGGATTTCGTGAAACGGCAAGTCGGGAAATTGCTGCAGCCGATGAATTTCTCGCCTTTTCTGGAATGCTTAAAAAGCAAGGGCTTGCCGCATTCGGGGCAAAGCTCGCCCGTCGGTTCGTCTTGCGGGCGATCGGACTTGATGTATTTGCAGGTCGGATAGTTGCTGCATCCGACGAACTCGTCGCCTTTGCGGCTTCTCTTGATCACCAAGGGGCGTCCGCAGAGAGGGCAATTCTCCCCGGTGAGACGAGGGGGTTCTTTATAGATGACGGTTTTGACTTTCTCGAAATTACTGATGAACGGGTCGTAGAATTCGCGCATCGTCTGAAGCAGCGATTCCTCGCCGAACTCAACTTTATCCAACGTGGATTCCATCTCCGCGGTGTAGGAAGTGGAAACGACATCCGGGAAATACTTCTTGAGGACGACGATCGTTTTCTTCCCGTCTTCGGTCGGGGTCAAAACGCCTTTGTTGGAGGAAACGTATTTCCGTTTGAGAAGGGTTTCGATCGTGCTCGCGTAAGTCGATGGCCTGCCAATGCCTTTCTCTTCCATCGCCTTGACGATCGAAGCTTCGTTATAGGCGGGTTCGGGCTTCGTGAACTTCTGTTGCGCATCGATGTTCGCAAGCGAAAGCGAGGCGCCTTCTGCCATCGTCGGCAAGGTGGAGGAATCGTCCTCCTCGGCGTCGCGATAGAGAATCGAGAAGCCGGGGAACAAGGTCCGGGATCCTTTCAAAGAGAAGGAAAGGCCATTCCCCTCCAGGGTGACGGTCGTAGCCTCGATGGATTTCGGGGCCATCATGGAAGCCATGGCGCGGGAATAGATGAGGCGGTAGAGCTTGCTTTCGTCCGAGGAAAGATAGGGGGCAACCTTTTCCGGGGTGCGGTGGGTGCCGGTCGGGCGGATCGCCTCGTGGGCGTCTTGGACGTTATCGTTCTTCTTGGCGTTGCGAAGGGGACCAACATAATCCGGGCCCCAGGTTTCCAAGATGAAGGGTTTCGCGTGGCGAGAATAGAATTCGGGGCTGATGCGCGTCGAGTCGGTACGCATGTAGGTGATCAAACCGACATGCTCCCCGGCGATATCCATGCCTTCGTAAAGGCGTTGGGCGACCGCCTGGGTTCTCGCGTTCGAGAAATGGTATTTCGTGTAGGCTTCTTGTTGCATCGAAGAAGTCGTGAAAGGCAACTTCGGGTAGATGGTTTTCGGGGTTTTGACGATGGAAGAAATCGTCAATTCATGCGGGATTCTCGCGACGATTGCATCGGCTTCTTCTTTCGTTTTGCAGGCGAAAGGCTGGCCATCGACCTTTACGAGGCTCGCTTTGTATTTCTTTCCGTCGATGAGGACTTCGATATCGATCGTCCAATATTCTTCCGGTACGAAAGCGTCTATTTTTTCTTGGCGTTCGACAATCATGCCGAGAGTCGAGCTTTGCACGCGACCGGCACTTTGCACACCGATATAGCGCTGAAGCAAGGAGGACACTTTAAAGCCGATGATGCGATCCTCCATTCTCCGGGCTTCTTGCGCCTTGACGAGATTTTCGTCAATGGTCGAAGGGTGATCGAGGGCATCAAGAATCGCCGGCTTCGTGATTTCGTGGAAGCGGAGGCGCTTCGTGGACTCCACGGGCAGACGCAAAATCTGCGCCAAATGCCAAGAGATGGCTTCTCCCTCGCGATCAGGGTCGGTCGCGAGATAGACTTCATCCGCCTTGTGGGCGGCATCGGTAAGGCGCGTGACGATTTCTTTCTTCCGCGGGGAAAGGACGTAATCCGGCTTGAAACCGTTCTCGACGTCGATCCCGAGCCCGCCTTTGCCGCGGGTCGAAAGATCGCGTATATGTCCTTGGGATGCCATGACCATGAAATCAGCGCCCAAGTAGCGGCGAATGGTCTCACATTTTTTCGGTGACTCAACGATAACTAGCTTCATAGAAACGTCCGAATGATAGGAAGACTTTTTTGCAATGTCAAAGGGTATGCCCTGCCTTTTTCTATATATAAATAAGGATTATTTATAGGGCCTCTAGAAAATTTTTCGGGTTCATTCAGCCTTGTCGATACGAGGGGTTTCCGTGCTTCTGCCCATCTGGAAAAGGACGTCATCCGCGGACGTGATGAGGGCCGCGCCATCCTGGATCAAATGGTTGCACCCGCTCTCGGAGTCGGCGGGGAAGGGAACGGCGCCCACGTCCTTCCCTGCCTCAGCGGCAAACGCGACGGTAATCATCGTGCCGCTGCGAGGCTTGGCTTCCGCCACGACCACCATGCGGCTCAGCTGGGCGATGATGCGATTGCGGGCGGGGAAGCGTTCCGCGGATGGTTCAACGCCCAAGGGGTATTCCGAGATGACGAGGCCATCCTTTTCGATGCGTTTCTGCAAATCCGCGTTTTCGGACGGGTAATAGCGGTCCACCCCGTTCCCAAGAACCGCGACCGCTTTGCCATAGGGAAAAGCGGCTTCTAAGGCAGTCCCGTCGATTCCTCGCGCGATGCCAGATACCACGACGCATCCGCTTTTCGCGAGTCCCTCCCCAAGGGTCTTCGCCATCTTTTTCCCGTAATCGGAAGCCGCCCGGCTGCCCACGATCGCGACGCAATGGGATTCGTCGTCGAGCAAGGAAAGGTTGCCCCGATAAAACAAGGCTAGCGGAGGTTTTGGGCATTGGAGAAGGACCTTTGGGTAATCGTCGTCCAAAAGCGTCACGATCTTACAGGGGTAACGCTCGGTGAAACGATCGACCGCCCCGTCGGGAACCGGCCTCTTCTCTAGGATGTGGGCGTAGATCTTCTTCCAATCGCCCCGGTAATAATCGGATAGGTAAGCAACGATGTCTCTTGGTAGCATTCGAATTCTCCTTCCCTATTCTTAGAGCCAAAAAAGAAGCGAAAATTCCCCACGAGTTTTCGTTTTGGATGAAAAATGAGAAGGATAGTTCTATGAACTATCAAATTTCGAATAAAGTCAGTTGCTTTGTGTAGAATTTCGCGACGGGGGCAAACGTTTTGCGGTGAACCCCCTCAATCGGCCCGTATTTCTCGAGCTCTTCCATGTGTTTTTTCGTCCCATATCCCTTGTGGGTGCCAAACGAAAACTGGGGGTATTTCGCCTCGAGCTCTTCCATGTACCGGTCCCTCGTGACTTTGGCGAGGATCGAAGCCGCAGCGATGCACATGGCCTTGGCATCTCCCTTGATGATGGGGACGACAGGCGCGGAAAGGCCCTTCAAAGGCATCGCGTCCGTCAAGATGAGCTGATAGGGCGCGTTCAGCTGGGCAATCGCTTCCTTCATGGCCTTCTGGGTCGCGGCGTAGATGTTCAGGCGGTCGATTTCCTCGGCGGAAGCAAAAGCGATGCCATAAGAAAGGGCATGTGCCTTGATTTCCTCGTACAAGACATCGCGTTGCTTCGCGGTCAGCTGTTTCGAGTCGTTGATCAAGTCGTTCTGATAATCCGCGGGCAAGATGGCCGCGGCGGCGCAGACGGGGCCGGCGAGGGGTCCGCGTCCCGCTTCGTCGACGCCGACGATCGCGAGGACGTTATCCGAATAATAGGATTTCTCGAGGTCAAGCATCGGGGATTTCCAAGGAAAGACGGCCAAGAATCCCGTCTTTGAATTCTTTGATCAACGCATAAGCGGCTTTTTCTTCCGAGGGTTTCGATCCTTCGAGCAAGCCGCGTCTGAGCGCGATGCGTTCCAAGATCTCGGCAGAGCTCAAGGGCGCGATATTCTCAATCCCAAATCGTTCGCGAAGGGAATCGGGGTAGTTTTCCTTCAAATAGCCGAGCAAGGCAATCGAAAGATCGAGGGTCGGCAGAACCTCTTCTTTCATGGAACCAAGCAAGGCGAGACGGATCGCTTGGGCAGCATCTGGGTAATTCATCGGCAGGATGCCCGGGGTGTCCAAGACGACAAAGTCATCGTTGAGCTTGATCCATTGCTCCGCTCGAGTGACGCCGGCTTTATTGCCGACTTTGGCTTTCTTTTTTGCGGCCAGGTTGTTGATGAGGGTGCTTTTGCCGACGTTGGGGATGCCGATGATCATGACGCGGATGGGCTGGGGGATCATCCCGAAGCGGGCTTCCTTCTCGCGTTTCTTCTTCACCAAGGGTTCCGCAGCGGAGGAAAGCAAGGTGACGAACCGGTCTTTACGCAGGTTCCCCGCGACCGCCGGAATGCCATTTGTCTCGAAATAACGAATCCACGCCCCCGTTATTTTGGGATCGGCGTAGTCGCTTTTGGAAAGCAAAAGGAGAATGGGCTTGGCTCCGGCGAGCTCGCGAAGCAAGGGGTTCCTGCTGCTTAACGGAGCGCGTCCATCCACGACCTCGACGATCAGGTCCACGGATTTCACGAACCCTTTCATCTTGTCGAGAGCCTTCGACATATGTCCTGGGAAATAATGTACGTTTTGCAGTGCCATAATCAGTGAATGTCCAAATGTTTATAGTCCCACGGCATGAGCAGCGAGCCAAGCTGGAACTTCGCTTGCAGGCCATCCGAAGAACTCACGATCTTTCGTTGCCCCGTGATGAGATAAGCCTTCCCGATGATCATGTTTTCCTTGACGGGGCCGCGATCGCGGGAATCGCGGGAATAGAGGAATCCGCCGCGATTGTCGCCCATCAGGAAATATTCGTCCTCGCCCAAAACCCATGTTTTCTTTTGCAAGTTGCTCGGAAGCGCGGCGTTTGGGTATTTTCGCCCATTGATCGCAGGATAATCCTTCTCCGAATAGAGGGGCTTCAGGACCTCTTCCGTGCCATCTTCGTGAAGGATGGTCGTCTTTCCCCACGCAGGGTTATAGTCCTCGGAATACGTTTCGACGTAGACCGCCTCCGCTCCCGCGACGCTTTCCATGCCGCCCGTTCCATCTGCGTTCGGCGTCCTTGCCACCGTCTCGAAGGTCAAGGTTTCCCCCGGCAAGCCGATGAGGCGCTTGATCTTGGCTTCGCGACCCGGGAGGACCAATCCTTCCCCGTCGTAGTCATCGGGATAAAAGGACACGACCACGTCATAACGAGCCAAGGAATCGCGCCAAGAGCCTTTGTCCCCCGTCTTCGCGTACCCAAAATCCACGATATCGCCCACGAGGTTGCTCCGGTCATCCCAAGTCAAGGGACGGTAAGAGCCGTTTTCAAGGCGTTTCCCGTCCTTGTTGAGGGTCGGGTACATCGACATGCCGTTCACGAAGAAAGGCTCGTTGAAACTCACGTTGAGATACGTAACGTTGACGATGGCCGCGCAGCTGCAAAAAATGACAATGCCCGCGACAACGTCGAGGACAATGTGCCATGGTTTCCATTTTTTTCGTTTCGGGGGAAGGGGTGAACCCGTCGGTTTCCCTTTCTCGTCCTTTTCGTCAGCCATATCGGAAAAATTATATGTGTCTCCGCCCTTTTCGGCAATCCGCGCGTGCGTAGGGAGCAAGAGAAAAGGCCCGCACCGCGGGCCTTCGTCACGAATTGGGATTCTCTCTTACTTCGCTTCTTTGATGCGAGCAGCTTTGCCAGAGAGTTTGCGCATGTAGGTGATCTTGTTGCGGCGGACTTTGCCGTGCTTGACCACTTCGATCTTGGCGATCGAGGGGGCATTCACGGGGAAGGTGCGCTCAACGCCGATCCCAGCGGAGATCTTGCGAACGGTGAAGGTGGCAGAGACACCGGAACCGCGGCGCTGCATGACAACGCCTTCGAAGACCTGGTTACGTTCCTTCTTGTTCTCGATGATACGGACGTAGACCTTGACGGTGTCGCCGCTCGAGAAATCAGGAATGTCTTGGCGAAGCTGACGGGCAGTGATCTCATTGACAAGGTTGTTGTTCATGGGTCATTCCTCCTTCAGCATTTAGGGTTCTCTTCAGGTTCATTCGCCCGTGACGTGGACCAGCGGAGCCTGCGTAGCGTGTTTCCACGCGTGGATTATCATAGCCATAGGCCAAGGGATTGGCAAGGAAAATTTTCCAAGTGTAAAGCAATTTTGCTTGACACCGCTCTTCGGGGTGCATAAAGTATTCCCCGTTGAAAGAAAAGGAGCACTACCATGTCCGTCAAAATCAGACTTACCCGCATTGGCCGTCACGAAGATCCGTTCTATCGCATCGTTGCCGCGGATTCCCATTTCGCGAGAGATGGCCGCATCATCGAGCAAATCGGCGTCTACGATCCCTCCAAGGGCATCGATGCCGCCCAGATCAACGAAGAACTCGCGATCAAGTGGCTCAATAACGGCGCCATCCCGTCGGATTCGGTCCGCACCATGCTCGCCCGCAAAGGCATCATGACGCGCTTCGCCGAAAGCAAAAAGAAGGCCTCGAAGTAATGGAACGCGACTACGCCGCCATTCTTCTCCCTTTGATCAAACCCATCGTTCACAATCCGGACGCTGTCCTCATTCGCGAACTTCCCGGCGCGACCAAGAGAGATGTCACCATTGCCATCATCGCGAACGATGACGACACCGCCCGCTTGATCGGACGGCGCGGCACCGTTGCCAACGCCCTTCGCGAGGTCGTGGGCATCGCCACCAAGGCCGATGACACGAATCAGCACATCCACCTGAAGTTCGAAAGCTTCAGCGAAGGCGAGGAAAACGAGGACGACGGGAAGTAATTCCCGCCGTTTCTTTTTATGGAAACCATCACGGTCGCACGCTTGCTCAAACCCTTTGCCCTTCGCGGGGAAATCCACGCGATTTCCCTCACGGAGTTTCCAAAAGATCGCTTCAAGAAAGGGCGCACTTTTTACGCGGTCAAAGATGGGATGGCCCCCATCCCCCTCACTCTGAAAAGCGTCCGGGGGCAAGGAGATGCCTATCTCTTTTCCTTCGAGGAAATCCATTCCATCGAGGAAGCCGAAACCCTAAAGGGGGCCGACCTCAACATGAACAAGGACGAGGCCTCTTTGCCGGACGGCTATTTCCGTTACGCGGACCTCATCGGATGCAAGGCTTATGACGAAGAGGGGAATTTGCTCGGCGAAGTCCTCTCCGTCACCGAATTCGCCCCGACCAAGAACCTCAAAATCAAGAGGGCGGACAATGGAAAACCATTCTACGTCCCCTTTATCGAGGCTTTTGTGAAAACGATCGATGTCGAGGCGAAGCGAATCGAGATCCACGTCGTCGAGGGCATGCTATGAACATCACGATCCTGACCTTGTTCCCCGACATGTTCACGGGCTTTACCACGAACTCAATCATGAAACGCGCCCTTGGAAAAGGGGTCGCAACCATCAACGTGGTCAACATCCGCGACTTCACGAAGGACAAATACGGCAGGACCGATACCCCGCCGATCGGGGGAGGGGCAGGACTCATCGAGAAGGCCCAGCCCATCGTGGACGCCCTCGCATCTTGCCGGAAGGAAAACTCCCACGTCATCTTGATGTCCCCGCGGGGAAAGACCTACGACGAATCGATGGCAGTTTCCTTTGCAAAAGAGCAAGACCTCATCATCGTCTGCGGTCATTACGAAGGCATCGACGAACGGGTCAACGATTATGTCGACGAACTCGTCTCCATCGGGGATTACGTCCTCACGGGCGGAGAGATCCCCGCGATGGCGATCGCCGATTCCGTCATCCGCCTCTTGGATGGAGCAATCACCGCGGAGTCGTTGACGGACGAATCCTTCAACGGGAACCTCCTGGAATATCCCCAATACACGGAACCCTATGAATTTGACGGGAAGACCGTCCCGGACATCCTCTATTCCGGGAATCACGCGGCGATCGAGAAGTGGAGAAGGAAGCAAAGCCTTCTTCTGACAAAGGAGCATCGCCCAGACCTCTTCGCGAAGCTTGAACTGACCAAAGCAGACAAAAAACTCTTGGCGGAAGCCGAAAGCGGCGAGACCCCGAAATGGGAGAAGGACGCTCTCGAAAAAGGAAAGAAATTCCTGCATCGATAAGGATTAAAAAGCCGAAAAGAAAACCCCTCATCCTTGAAAAAGAAGGGAGAGGGGTATTCGAAATCGGCTTTTTTCTTACGCGAAGAAATCGCTTTCCGCCTTTTCCTTCATGGCTTTGCTGGTCGAGAAGGGGATGCGGGTCGTGTAACCGGCTTTCGCGGCGACGATGCGATAGGTCGGCCACTGATAGACGAGCGAATTCCATTCGAGAACCGCGTCGTTGTAGGATTCGCGGGCCGCGGTGATTTCGCGCTGAGTGTAGTTGTTCTGCTGCATCGCTGACTGGATATCCTGGTGCGCGCGAAGCTCAGGATAGGACTCGAGAGCGACGTTGATGTTGCGCTCGGCAGCATCGAGCTTGTTCACGACCTCATTGCGCTCGGCATCCGAGAAATTGCCGCTACGGTATTTCGCGATATCCGCGAAGGTCTCCTGGTCCAACTTGATGGATTTCTGGAGCAAGGAAGCGGTGTTCTGCAGGATGTTCACGCGGTTGACCAAGTAATTGTCGACCGTGGAAGCGTGATGCTGAATCTTCTGCTGCAAGCTCTGAAGATGGGAACGAGCTTTGATCTTCATGATCGCGAAAACGATTCCGGGGATGATAAGAGGGAACCAGAGGAAGAACGTGAAAAGCTTGCTTCTCCAGTCGATCGTGATCGGAAGGGATTTCTCGATGACGTGAATGTCACGGCCTTGTTCGTTGATGGGATCTTTTGTTTCGTCTAATTCATTGCCCATGTTAGCAACCTCCTAGATCGTTTATATCTTAACCCCTTCCTTCTCTTTAGAGAAGACGGAAAGGATTGCCTGCCGAATCTCATCATTTCGGTCTTTCCCGTCGGCAGGATAGGCGAGAAGGCCTCTTTCGTAATGGGAGGCACCATCTTTGACGAAGGAGCGAATCGCATCGTTGATCTTTTCCGCGTAAGAACGATTCGTGCCCCCGATGTCGGAGACGACCATGCCTTCTTCGCGTTCGACCTTGTCATATTGAACCCAATGGACGGGAATCGTATGCATATGCCCATCCCCGCCGAGTTTCCGTACGAAATCGGTCCTCGGGGTGGTTTTGAAGGAATAGGCGCGAATGCGGACCACGTCGTCTTTGCCATCTTTCTCCGCTTTCGAGACCTTGAGGATCAAAGGAAGGCGCGGATCGGCTTCGTCGGGGCGGAACGCGGCAGGATTCAAGGAGTTCGCCATGACCTCGTGCTCGTAGGTGGAAAAGTTGGAGAATTCGTCCATGGTCCCCGCGATGTATTCGTCCGGCATGTGCGTCTGATAGAGCGGTATGGAGATGAGCGGCGCGAGATCGAAATAGAGATTTTGGATGAAGGCATCGCAATAAGAAACGAATTTGGTTTTCGCAGAATCCACGTCAAAGTCGATGAAACGAGCGGGATTTGCGTCGTATTCGAATTGTTGCGAGTGCCTGGAAGCGATGCTATTGAGCATGCCGTCCTTGACCTGCGCGAAATCATCGCCAAACGGCAATGGGTTCGTGAGCAAATCCAAAATGTTTTTCTGGGCAAGCGGGGTATAGAGCAGGCGGAATTCCGTTTCGTTGTCGCGGTCGTCCGCCCCGAATAGCGCGTCGAATTTGTCGTTCCCGATCTTCGTGAAATTCGTAGTCGGGTCATCGTCCATCAAATCTTCTTTCGCCTTTTTGTCGAGGATCTTGTTCCTTTTCTTCACGAAGCGAGCAACCTTCTTCTCGTCTTGGGTGTCTGCCCCAGTCGGGCGACGCGTGAAGTGAAGATTGGGGGCCGCTTGATTCCCGTAGATGAGGCGCGTCTGCGTGTCGTAGCGGGGACCGGGGTGGAAAACGGTCGCGGTCAGGGTTTCCGTGTGGGTCACCGTGTAACTTCCGTCTTTGTTATGATGCGTCGTCGTCCAGGTGATGACGATGGAACCCGTGTAAGGGATATCCACGATTTGCTCAGAGAGGTCGCGTTCGAGGACAAAGGGGTTCCCTTGGATGTTCCCGGAGAGGACGCCGAGAATCGTCGTGTCTTCGCCAAAGTCTTTCGGGAGGCCGAATTTTTGGACGAGATAGGCGAACCGTCCCACGAGGAAATAGCGATCGAGATCGAGGACGGGGGTCGTTTTCTTCATGATTTCCCCCGGGATGTTCCAATCGTAATTGCGGTTCAACTCCGCCAAATCCTCGAAACAAAGATCCTTTTGCGTCTGGGCTGTCTTCTCGAGTTCCCGGAGCTTGCCCTCGAGATCCTTGATCTTGGGATTAAGCACCTTGACGAGATACGCGAGCAAGCCGACGCCGAGGCACACCAAAAACACGCCGCAAACAGGGCTCACCCACCCCTTCTCGAGATTCGCGAAACCCGCGATGGCGAGGACGATCCCAATGAAGAAAGCCAAGACGATCAACACGACGAGGAACGTGCGCCACCCCTTGAAATGGGATGCGTTCTTCTTCTCGGTGTCCAAATGGCTGGCCGTTTTCCGGTAGTCGGCGACATGGGTCCGGTTCCCCTCGACATCGACCTTTGAAGAGGCGACAAGCTCGTCGAAAAAGCGCGAGGCCTCATCATGGTATTGCTGCTTCAGGCTTTGCTCGTAGAATTTGCGCGGCTCGTAGATCGGCTCTTTGATGCCAGGCATGGCTTATCTTCCCCAGGGGTTATTTCCTCCGCGTGGCATTCTCCCCGTCTTGGAATACTGCTTCATCTGTCTCATCATCTCTTTGGATTGCTCGTATTTCTTGAGGACGCGGTTGATGTCCGCGTTCGTTTTGCCCGAGCCTTTCGCGATGCGGTTCTTCTGCGAATAACGGAGGGTCTCCGGGTGCCTTCTCTCGTACGGGGTCATCGAATTGATGATGGCCTCGAAGGTCTTCATCTCCCGTTCCCCGCGCGCTTGGTCTTCATCCGAGATTTTCGGCATGCCGGGAATCAGCTTCAAAAGCGATTTCATGGACCCCATTTTCTGGACTTGCTTCATCTGGCGAAGCATGTCTTCCAAGGTGAAATCCCCGTCAAGGAATTTCTTCGCGTCTTTCTCCGCTTGCTTCTCGTCGACGGCTTCTTTGGCCTTCTCAACGAGGGTGACGACGTCGCCCATGCCGAGAATGCGGTCCGCCATGCGGTCGGGATAGAACGGCTCAATGTCGCTCACTTTCTCGCCGACGCCCGCGTATTTGATGGGGAGCCCCGTCAGGTATTTGATGGACAAAGCCGCGCCACCACGGGCATCGCCGTCGAGACGCGACATGATGATGCCGGTCAAGCGAAGCTCTTTGTTGAAGACGTTCGCGACGTTCACCGCGTCTTGGCCGGCAGCCGCGTCCACGAGAAGCAGGGCCTCGGTCGGGTGGATCTCGTGGTTGATGCGACGAAGCTCTTCCATAAGCCCCTCATCGATTTGGAGACGGCCTGCGGTATCGAGGATGAGAACGTCATATCCCTCCGCGAGAGCCTTCTTCTTGGCTTCTTTCGCGATATCGACCGGGTCTTTGTCCTTCCCGAGGGAAAAGAAAGACGCGGACGTCTTGCCGATGACGGCCTCGAGTTGCTCGATCGCACCGGGACGGTAGACGTCAAGCGCGGCCACGAGGACCTTTTTGCCTTCTTTGTTCGCGAGTTGATAGGAAAGCTTCCCGGCGGTCGTCGTTTTGCCGGTGCCTTGGAGGCCGAGGAGCAAGATGGAGGTGAGCCCGCTTGACTCGACGGTAAGGCCGCATTGTTCCTCGCCCAAAAGGCTTTGGATCTCGTCATGAACGATCTTGACGACCATCTGGGAAGGATTGACCTTGTGATAGACGTCCTGACCGATGGCTTTCTCTTTCACGTCGTTGACGAAAGCCTTGACGACCTTGAAATTGACGTCGGCCTCAAGCAAGGCGACGCGAATTTCCTTCAGCATGTCGTCCATGTTCTTCTCGGTCAGCGTCGCGTTGCCGCGCATCTTCTTGAAAATGCCGGCGAATTTATCACCCAAAGACTCAAAGGCCATGAATCATATCCTCCGTTAACGTGCGATAGGCATCCGCTTGTTGATCCGCGGGGAGGAGGGATGCCTCTTTGGCCCGCTTCTCCCAAGCTTCTTTCTTGGCAAGCAGGAATAAGCGAGACTCGAACTCCTCTAGCTTCGCGATGGTTTTCTTGATGGCGTCGCTCACGGCAGCGCGCGTCGTTCCCGTTTCCTCGGAAATCTCGCCGAGGGAAAGGTCGAACCGGTAATAATCATCGACCGCCTCACGCTGTTTTTCGGTGAGCAAGGGCTCATAGATCGAGAGGAGGCCGAGGACGCGATTCCGCTCCGCGAGGAAAGGCTCATTCATTGGCGTCCCCTCCAAGCAAGAGGCCATACAAATATTTGTCGAGGTCGAATTCCTGCAGGTCTTCCATCCTTTCCCCTAGGCCGAGGAAGCGGACGGGGATGCCGAGTTCGTCGCGAATCGAAAGGATGATGCCGCCTTTCGAGGTGCCGTCCATCTTCGTGATGACGATGCCCGTGAGGTCCGTGACTTCTTTAAAGGCCTTGGCTTGCAAGACCCCGTTTTGCCCCGTGGTCCCATCGATGACGAGGAACGTCTCTTGGGGGGCTCCCTCGATTTCCCTGCCGAGGACGCGACGGATTTTCGCGAGTTCCTGCATCAGGTTCGCCTTCGTCTGGAGACGCCCGGCCGTATCGACGATCACGAGGTCGACGCCGTGCTCTCTTGCGTACCGCGCCCCGTCATAGGCGACAGAAGCTGGGTCGCTTTCCGGCTTGCCCGTGATGATGGGGCAGCCAAGGCGCTCCGCCCAGACGCGGAGTTGCTCGACGGCACCCGCGCGGAACGTGTCGCCCGCGACGAGCAAAACGGACTTCCCTTGATGGAGATACCGGTAGGCGAGCTTGGCGATCGTCGTCGTCTTCCCAACACCGTTGACGCCGCAAACGAGGAGGACCGTGGGTCCGTTTTCGGCAAACGAGATCTCGTTTTGAATGACGTCGCCTTTGGTCGCGTAGCCGACGAACATCTCGTCGACGAGCATTTCGTTGATTTGCTTCGGCTCGAAAATCTTTTCCTTGGTCGCTTTGTCGAGCAGCGTCTCGCACAGGCGGATGGAAAGGTCGACGCCGACGTCGGATTCGATCAGGATTTCCTCAAGTTCCTCGAAATAGTCGGAATCGATCTTCGCGTAACGCTTGCTGAGCGCGTCGAGGCGGGAAGCGAAATTCTTGCGGCTCTTCTCGAGGCCTTTGGAATAGATGTCCCTGGATTCTTTTTCATCGGCAGGGGCGCTTGTCCCTTTCTTGCCGAATTTGCTTTTCAAAAACGCGAATAAGCCCACGATCAGCCCTCCTGAAGGACGCTTAGCTTCTCCAAAGCGTTCTTCGCCGCGGCCATCTCCGCGGCCTTTTTGTTCTTGCCTTCGCCCCTGCCGAGCTCGAGCCCGTCGAAATAGACGGCGGACACGAAATTGCTATCCTGCGCGGGGCCATCCCGGCGAAGGAGCTTATAGACGATGGAAACCGCCCCATCGGCTTGGAGATGCTGCTGAAGGGCGGATTTGGGGTCGAGTTCGATCTTCGCGTCGGCGATGTCCTTCTCGTACAAGCCATGGAGGAAATGCCGCACGAACGTATACCCTTGATCGAGGAAAAGGGCCCCGACAAAGGCCTCGAACACGTTTTCAAGCAACGCGCGTTCGGCCTTGCTCATCGCCGTGGGGTCATTCGGGTCTTTCTCGAGGACGAAGCTTCCGCCGACGCGGATGTATTCGTCTAGGCCGATTTTCTTGCAGAGGGCGGCTTCATGAGCGGACATGACCATCTGGTTCTTGATCTGGGTCAGGCCGCCTTCGTGCATCTCGGGGTGCAAGGTATAGCAAAGCTCCGATACAACCATACCGACGACGGAATCGCCCAAAAACTCGAGCCGTTCGTAGTCGACGTGTTTCGTGTCGGCGTCGGAATTGCAGGAAGGATGGGTGAACGCCAAGGCATAGAGGGTTTCATCCTTGGGAAGGATTCCATAGGTGCGGAACAAGCGGGAGAACGGGGATGACATATCAACCATTATACAGGATAGGCGAATCTTGTTTACAAGATTAGGCCAAAGAGGAGATGCTCGTCTCTTTTTCGAGGCCTTCGACGAAGGCCTTGTACGCGGGAAGGTTTCGATGGGCGAGGACGAAGGCGGCGTCTTCTCGGGCGCATTCAAAGAGGCGGAGGTCCTCGTAAAGATTCACGAACCGGAAGGAAGGGATCCCCGATTGTCGGAGGCCCGAGACTTCGCCAGGGCCGCGCATCTTGAGGTCCGCCTCGGCGATCTTGAATCCGTCGTTCGTCCTCGTCAAAACGCCGAGCTTGGCCTTGTCTTTCTCGTCGGTTCCGCCGTTGACGAGTAAACAAGTCGCCTCGTCCCCTCCGCGCCCGATTCTGCCTCGGAGCTGATGGAGGGAAGAAAGGCCGAAATGGGTGGCCCCATAGATGACCATGAGGTTCGCTTCCTTGACGTCGATGCCTACCTCGACGACGGAGGTAGACACCAAAATCGGATACACGCCCTCCTTGAATTTGGAAATGACGCGTTCTTTTTCTTCGGGTGAGAGCCTGCCGTGAAGGAGGCCGACGAGGCCTGGATAGAGGGCTTTATAGGCCGAGTATACCCCTTCCGCGGATAGCTCGCCTTCCTCGCGATTCTCGATTTGAGGGGCGATGATGAAGGCGCGGTGGCCCGAGGAAATCGAAGCCGAGACAGCAGCAAAAAGCTCGCGGGCGTTTGGTTTGACGATTTTCGTGACGACGCGGCGTTCCTTCGCGGGGAATTCCGCGAGCACGGAAACGTCGAGATCCCCGTAAAGCGTGAGGGACAGGGTACGGGGAATGGGAGTCGCGGACATCAAAAGGACATCCGCACCATCCCCTTTTTCGCAAAGAAGCCGACGCTGGTTGACGCCGAATTTATGCTGCTCGTCGATGACGGCAAACCCGAGATCCGCGTACACCACCCCCTCGGAAAAGAGGGCGTGCGTCCCGACGGCGATGTCGATTGTCCCGTTCTTGAGACCTTCTAGGACTGCCTTGCGGTCCGCGGCGCTCATCGCCCCGACGAGGAGGGAGACGTTCACGGGAGTGGAGGCATAAAGGCTTTTCAAGGATTCGTAATGCTGCCTTGCAAGGGCATCCGTCGGGGCGAGGATCGCGCCTTGCTTGCCTCTGCAATAATTGCCATAAAGGAGAATGGCCGCGACCAAGGTTTTGCCCGTTCCGACATCCCCTTGCAGCAAACGATACATGAGCTCGGGGGCATTCATATCGGTGAGGCCGTCGCGCACCGCCTTCTTCTGGTCGCCCGTCAGGGGGTAAGGAAGCGAGCGCACAAACTCGCCGACCTCATGGAAATCGATCATTTTTGGAGGGGACGTCCGTTGGATTTTGTTCGCGGAACGGATGAGTTGGTTCTTGAGGCTGAAGGAAAGGGCTTCTTCGTATTTGAGGACTCGTTGCCCTTGATGGATGTCTTCCGGACACGTCGGGAAATGGCATTTGGCCAAGGCATCGTAATGGGAAAGAAGGCGATATTTCTCGCGGAGGGGAGCAGGGACGACGTCGGGGACCTTGCCTTTCTCGACCTCAAGGGCCCGTTTGACGAGCTGGCGCCAGGAATGCTCCGGGTAGTCCGTCGGGAGGGAATAGACGGGGACGATCGCTTCTTGGGGAGGAATGCGCCCAGGCTTCATGCTGATGAGGTTCAGGCAATGCCCTTCCGCGTCGTAGGCCCCTTTGATGGTGTATTCCTGTTCCGTATCGATCGTCTTGGCGAGCCAGTGGCGGTTCCATGCCTCGATCTCGAAATCCTGGTTGCCCTCATACGAGCGGAAGAGGAAGCGGACGAGGCTCGCTTTCGCGAATTTGTGGCAATCCGGGGGAAGGATGACCTTGCCAAAAAGGACCACCTTCTCCTTGTCTTGGAGGTGCCGCAAAGCGGAGGCGGGGGTGTACAAAAAGGAATCGTAACGCCGGGGGAGGTGGGCAATGACATCGAGGGGAGAGGTGATCCCCATCTCCTGCAACAGCAAGTTCAAACGGGCGGAACTCGTGAGTTTCAACGCTTCTCTCCTTCGACGGGTTTCGACTTTCCCTTGCGTTTCTCAAGCGCCCAAGGAACGATATTGAGGGCAAGGAGGCCGATGATTGCGACGGGGAATATCGGGGAGAAAACCTGATAGGAGACCGTGCCGACCCAACGGAGATCGGCTTCGTAATTCCCTTTTTCCAAGCGGAACGAGACAAGCCCGTCCACGTATTCGCCTTTGATTTTCGCGGAATGGTCGCCACGCAACTCAAGGACATAGCCGTCGTAATAGAATTGGGGCAGCTGGACCAAGGCCTCGTCCGTCTCAATCGCGACGTCGAACGTCGCCTGCGGGGAATTGAGGGAGGTGATCACGAACGTGCCGGACCCCTCGAGGAAGGCGGGGTCGAGGTAATCTTCCATCGTGAATTGATAGGATTCCTTCGCGTCGTTGATGTCCCGGTAGATTTCCGAATAGAGGGAATTCGGGTACTCGCTTTTGTAACCGGATCCCTTCTTGAAAACCCGGGGCACGTATTCGTTTTGGCAACCCATGGTCTTTTGGGATTGGATCATGGCGATCGTCGGTTCGGGACGGACGGAGCCGGTGTAATTCACGAAGCGCTTGTCGATCGGGCCCATGCAGGAAAGAAAGGACATCGTCATGAGGATGGCGAGACCGCCGCGCGTGATGTTCGAACGGGAGACGGGGCGCACGAGGTAGGCGACGATGACGATCGCGAGGAAGAGCACGGCGCTCCAGAAACGCCACGCGAATTGGGCATTCAAGAAGATCTTCGGGAGGATTTCCCAGATGCCCGGGACATAGACGCAGAGGAAGGAGAAAAGGAAGAAAACGATAGCCCAATAGAATTCGGGGCGTTTGCTCATCTCTTTGTAATCAAGGGATACCTGCTGCTTCTCGATGGCCTCTTCTTTCGAGATGCCGATGAGCAAGAGGCTGACCGCGAACAACGGGATGACGAGGAAGCATTCCTGACGGGATGAGAACAAAAGGCTAAGCAAGCTCGCCATGGCCCCCAACACGGCGCCGAGATACGTGTAATGCTTCCGGGACAAGAACGCCATGAGGAAGACCCCGAGGGCCCCGAAAAAGCCAAACGCGACGTAATCCTGCACCCAAGACCCCCACGTCTCGTTCCCGGGGTTCGGGAAATTGTAAAGGTCGAGCCAGCCGGGACGGAGGAAGCCGGAGAATTGGGACGAATGGGCGATCGAGCCTTGCAGGTGGGCGACGTTCGTCCACATGAGGATGGGATCGGAGACGTTGTAAAGCCCGCTGCCAAGGTATTGGAGCATCGGGAAGAAATACCATCCGACAAACCCAAAGACGAGCAAAACCGAGGAAACGCCATAGATGATCGCCTTCTTGTCATGGAAGAACGGAACGATCCAGCGATAAGCGATCAAGAGATAGACCGCGGCCGCGAGGATGAACACGAGGGCGGTGAATGGATGGGACAAGATGAGGCAAGAAACCCCAAGGACGCAGCACGTGAACGTCTTCGGCTTGAATTCTTGATCGATCAATCCTTGGACGCCCAAAAACAAGAGAGGGGCAAACGACATCGCGACCGCCTCGGGATAGGCGGCGCGGTAGAGGATGCAATTGATGCGATAAGGAGAGAAGATGAAGCAGAAGCCAAGCATCAAGGCGCAGAGATCGTCCTTGCAGATGCGCCGGCAAAAGGAATACGTCCAAACCCCGCCCGCGAACGTCGTCGCAAGGGTCATAATCTTCAAACCCCAGTTGATGGAGATGAACGGGAAGACGGTATGCAGGATCGCGACGAAATAATGGGGGAGGGGGCCATAGAAAAGATAAGTCCCGAGCCCGAGGTTCCCCATCAACGTATGGGAGGGCGAATTGAGGCCGAAATAGCCGTTTTGGAAGCCGATGCTCAGGTCGAGGGGCCAGATGCGGTGCCAAAGCGAGTCATCGCCCCCTTGGAGGGCGTCCCCGGTCTCGAAAAAGATGGCAAACGGGATGAAGGACGCGACGAAAAGCAAGACGTAAGGGAGGATCCTTGAAACGATGTCCCAAATCTTCTTCTCTTGGCGAGGGATGGGGCGCCCGTCGTCACGCATCGCGTTCAGCATGGTACCATTATAGTGGCTTTCTCTTTTTTAAGAAGACGAAAAAGGGGCACCCTTCTAAAAGAAGGGGCCCCATATCAAGAGATGCTTATTCAACGCCGATCAAATAGCTGTAAACGGGTTGTCCGCCTTGCTCGACGGTAAACTCGATGTCGTCGCCGTATTTCTCTTTCATCTTGGCCTTGATCGCGGTCATCGTGTCCGCGTCGACATCTTGACCCACGAGGACGGTGATCATGTAGCTATCCTCGTCGACGAGATCCTCGAGGAGGTCGAAGAAGGCCTGCTCGCGATCCTTGACGCAGGAGACGATGCTCTTGTCGCGCATCGCCATGTAATAATCCTTGGTGACGTGGACGCCGTCGATGTCCGTGTCGCGCACCGCGTAGGTGACGGAACCGGAACGGACGGTCTTGAGTGCGGATTTCATTTCCTCGAAGGTCGCGTCGGCATCCTCAGATTCGGGATTGAAGCACATCGCGGAGACAAGGCCTTGCGGGATGGTCTTGGACGGGACGACCCGGGCGGAAACCTCGGTGCCTTCCATGACGTCGCACGCTTGGGATGCCGCCATGACGATGTTGGAATTGTTCGGGAGGAGCAAGACCTGGCGCGCGTGGGTTTTCTTGATCGCGCGGACGAAATCCTCCGTGGAGGGGTTCATGGTCTGCCCGCCGCCGACGATGACGTCGACGCCGAGGCCTTTGAACATGTTGTCGAGACCTTCTCCGCAAGAGACGGCGACGAGGCCCATTTCCTTCTCGATGGAGATGGCTTCCTCTTCCTCGGGCTCGGCTTTCTTCTCTTGGCGGCCGCGCTCGATGTTAGAGGCCATGTCGGTTGCGACATTGCCGTTTTCGATATTATGGTGCTCTTCGGACATGTTCTCGATCGTGATGGTCAGGAATTCGCCGAATTGCTGGGCGTAGTTGAGCATGTTGCCCGGGGTCAAGGTGTGGACGTGGACCTTGATGATGTCTTCGTCCCGGACCGTGACGAGGGATTTTCCGTGTTTCGCGAGGAAGCCCTTGAAATTCTTCTCGACGAAAGGCTTCTTGCCGTCTTCTCCAGGCTTGCCAAGGCGCAGGATGAACTGGGTGCAATAGCCATAGCCTTCTTCGTCTTCGGAAAGCTTCGCGCCGGCATAGAGGGATTCGTTGGCTTCGCTCGGGGCTTGGCCGACGTCCTGGTTGCGTTCCACGACTTTGCCGCGGAGGCCGAGAAGCATGCCCTCGAAGATGCGGACGAGGCCCGCGCCGCCGCTATCGACGACGCCGACTTCCTTGAGGACAGGGAGAAGGTTCGGGGTGTTCTCGAGGGAGATACGCGCTTGCTCGACGAAATATTCCATCGCGTCCTCGATGCTCATGGTCGCGGTCGCTTTTTCGCTCAGGGCGGCGCTCGCCTCGCGGACGACGGTGAGGATCGTGCCCTCGACCGGCTTCATGACCGCTTTATAGGCCACTTCCTTCGCGGAAAGCCAGGCGTTCGCGAAATCCACCGCATTCAGGAGTTTTTTGTCCTTGAGGCCAAGGGAAAAGCCTTTGAAGATCTGGGAGGTGATGACGCCGGAATTCCCGCGGGCGCCCATGAGGAGGCCGCGGCTGGATCCGGTGCCAAGACGGAAGAGATCATCGTCTTCCGGGGCGTTTTGGATTTCCTTGACGCCGGAAGTGACGGTCAAGTTCATGTTCATGCCAGTATCGCCGTCAGGAACCGGGAAGACGTTAAGCTGGTCGATCTCGGGATAATGGTTGTAAAGGTTGTTCGCGCCGGAGATCAACATGCGCTTCAAGGTTTTGGCATCGAGGCGTTTCATTGTTGCTCAACCTCCCGAACGTCCTGGATGTAAACGTTCACCGCGTGAAATTTGATGCCGAACGTGCGTTCAAGGTCATATTTCACTTTTTTCTGGACTTCGGACAAGACCTCGGAGAGCTTGACTCCGGAAGCGCCGAAAAGATAGACGTCGACTTCGTATTCCTTCTTGGTCGTGCGACGGATCGTGACGCCCTTCGAGAATTCCTCGGTGTTAAGGAGAATGGCCACGTTATCGACGAGGTTCTTGTTTTTGGAGGCAAGGCCGACGACGCCGTAGCATTCGCTCGCAGCCTTCCCCGCCACGGCGGCAATCGCTTCTAAAGAAATGCCAATGCCCCCATAAGGTGTTTTTTGATCGATATTCATAAAGAATTCCTAAGTGGTGACGAGGTTCGCTAGCAGCCGAAAGAAAGGCTTGTATACGTAGTATACCATAACGCCGCAAAAAGGGGAAATTCCCGAAATACCGTCCCCGAAAAAGTGGGATTTTGCGCGGTTTTCGTATCATTTCGATGAATTTGCGCGTTTTTTGCTCGATCCGCCCCCGGACATAAAAAAAGAAGCCCGGCAGCGCGCTACTCTTGCCGGTTCCCCGGCTACAATCGCCACTGCGGTGCTTAACTTCTGTGTTCGGGATGGGAACAGGTGTGACCACCGCGCCATCGCCACCGGACTTCTTTTTTCCCCCGCTCCTTGACAACCGGATGTTGATCATTGATCTTTCTGACGCTTTGCTTGCGCTTGACTTAGCTTACTCATTCCCATAATGGGATTTAGTGAAATTAAGTCCTCGGGCTATTAGTAACGCTCAGCTGAGTGTGTTACCACACTTACACCTGCGTCCTATCAACCTCCTAACTTTGGAGGGCCCTTACTTCTTTCGAATGGGAAGTCTCATCTTGTAGTTGGCTTCACGCTTAGATGCTTTCAGCGCTTATCCGTTCCAGGGGTAGCTACCCAGCCATGCCGCTGGCGCGACAACTGGCATACCATTGCCCTGTTAATCCCGGTCCTCTCGTACTAGGGACCAATCCACTCAAACTTCCTACGCCCACGACAGATAGGGACCAAACTGTCTCACGACGTTTTGAACCCAGCTCGCGTACCACTTTAATTGGCGAACAGCCAAACCCTTGGAAGGTACTTCCCCTCCAGGATGTGATGAGCCGACATCGAGGTGCCAAACCGCCTCGTCGATGTGAACTCTTGGAAGCGATCAGCCTGTTATCCCCAGGGTAGCTTTTATCCGTTGAGCGACGATCTTTCCATACAGAATCGCCGGATCACTAAGCCCGACTTTCGTCCCTGCTCGAGATGTACCTCTCGCAGTCAAGCACCCTTATGCCTTTGCACTCGAAATACGATTTCCAACCGTATTGAGGGTACCTTGGGGCGCCTCCGTTACATTTTGGGAGGCAACCGCCCCAGTTAAACTACCCACCTAACATTGTCCATCAGAGAGTAAATCTGCATGTTAGACTGATTGAAATTCAAAAGTTGTATTTCACCGACGACTCCATTGAGACTAGCGTCCCAACTTCAAAGTCTCCAACCTATCCTACATATGAAATTCAAGCAGTCAATATTAAGTTATAGTAAAGCTCCATGGGGTCTTTCCGTCTAGTCGCGGGTAACCTGCATCTTCACAGGTATTAAGATTTCACCGAGTCTGCTGTCGAGACAGCGCCCAAATTATTATACCATTCATGCGCGTCAGAACTTGCCTGACAAGGAATTTCGCTACCT
>JAEDJP010000054.1 GCA_016296285.1 Bacilli bacterium | reverse complement strand
TCTATGGCCTTCCCAAGGAGCTCGAGGAAGCCGCGGTCGTCGACGGTGCCAACGATTTCCAGATCCTCACGCGCGTCTATCTTCCCCTCGCGATCCCGATGATGCTCACCGTCGGCATCATGACCTTCGTCGGCAAATGGAACGAATGGCTGCCTTCCCTTCTCTACCTCGGAAGCGGGCACCAATCCCTTTGGACGGTCCAATACGTCCTGCGGCAGATGCTCACGGACATGCAATCGCTCTATGGCTCCTCCTCGACCGGCTCGATCGTGGACGCGCCCCTCATCGCGGCCAAGAACGCGGCCATCGTGCTCGTCGTCTTGCCCCTCGTCGTCTTATCCCCCATCTTGCACAAGTATTACGCCAAAGGCCTCATGGAAGGTTCCATCAAAGGCTAAGAAAGGAGTTCGAATATGAACAAAAACGTCGTCGCCCTCGGCCTCGCGGCCCTCGCCCTCGCTTCCTGCGGAGGCGGAACCCCGGACACCCCCGCATCCTCCTCGTCCGGGCCTTTGGTCCGCCCCGAAGGCGCCAAGATCGTCATCTACACCGGCGGATCAAGCGAATTCCGCTGGATCAAGGGGAGCGAAGAAGACCGGATCATCTCCCACATCGAGGACAAGTATTACGAGGAAACCGGCAATTCCCTCGATTTCGAGGTCTCCTACCTCGGCGAGGACATGCAGACCAAGCTCTCGAGCGAGCTTGCCGCCGGCAGCCAGATCGATATCGTCGTCTCCCACACCCGCGGTGGCGTCGGCCTCGACGACAAGCTCAAGGGCGAGAACAGCCATTACAACCTTTACGACGCGATCTTCGAGCTCGCCCCGAACCTTTACGACGCGGTTCGCGGGGATCCCCTCGATTCCATGACGACCTCGACCAACGACACGGTGTGCATCCCCTCCGTCATCAGCCCCTATAAATTCGGCATCCTCGTGCGCAAGGACCTGATGGAGCAGGCGGGCTATACGGACGATCCCTCCAAAACGGATCTCGAACTCGTCGATAACCTCGACACCTTCGAGAAGATGTGCCTCGGGATGAACGCCATCACGGGCAATAGCTATGCCGTCACGGGCGCCGCCTGGGACCTCGAGAAGGTCCTGACCCTCGGGGCCTATGCGGACGCCGGCTATTTCACGAGCGCCCTCGTCGCGGAAGATGGCAAAGAGCTCATCCGCAAGGGCGGCTGCACGAGCGCTTACAAGG
This sequence comes from Bacilli bacterium, assembly GCA_016296285.1. Taxonomy (GTDB): domain Bacteria; phylum Bacillota_I; class Bacilli_A; order RFN20; family CAG-826; genus Alloenteromonas. The sequence continues at coordinate 7,715 of JAEDJP010000054.1, read as the reverse complement.
ACGTGTTGAGTCTCGAATACCAATGGGCGACCAAGGGCATCATCTCAAAAGAAGCCAACTCGATCCTCTTGACCGACGGGGAAAGCAATTTCATTGCGGGCAAGACGGGCGTCTTCGTCCTCGACCCGACGATCCAGCACCTCATCAAGGTGTCCCGCATGGCCAAGGCGCAGAACCCCGAGGCGGAATTCACGGTCCTCGGGCCTCTTGCGGCGCACAAAGGCGATGCCAAGAAAGGCTTCATGCGCAACCCAAGCGCTACCTTCGGCGCGGCCATCACCAAGAAGAGCACCCGCGTCAACGAGATCATGGCCTTCCTTAACTGGGTCTACCAAAGCCCGGAGAACTACAACCTCTGTCGCTATGGCATCGAAGGAACCCATTGGGTCGATAACGGGGATGGCACCTATTCCTTCCCCGAGGGCAAGGAGTATTACGCGACTTCCCCCGCCTATAGCGGCATCCTCACCCTCGTCGAGAATCAGCGCATGTCGAACCTCCGTTACAAAGGCTACACGGAAGAAGAGATCCGCTGGATCGACGAGGTCGCCGGCAACCCCGAGAACTACATCCAAAACGACGTCATGGACTATCTCTTCACGATGACGGACGAATTCAACCTCAAACAAGCCCAGGCCACGGAAAAGCTCTATGAGATGGCCGTCGACGCCTGGACCGGCAAAGCCGACCCCCTTGCCCTTTCCGCGAATGGGGTCGACTGCACCTACGACCTCGTTTCCCGCGAATACCGTGAGAAATGCGCCGAGATCGACAAGTACCTCACGGAACAATACGCCCTCATGAAGGCGAATCGGAGCTGAGAGAAATGCTTTGGGCCTGGATTGCCATCCTTCTCTACGTCGAGGTGTACGGAATCGCGGTCGCCTGCCTTGAGAAAAGGCGGGGAAACCCGCGATTTTGGCTGTGCTTCCTGCCCTTCGCTGCCTTCGCGTTTCTGGACAAACGCCTCCATGGCTTCACCGTCCTCACCCTTCGCATCCGGAGCCTCTTAGCCACCATGCTGCTCATGACGGCCATCGCGGCTGCCGCCTGCCTCGTGAGGGTCGGGGGCGAAATCCGCTTCCCCGAGACCGCGAGCGTTCCCCTCGGCCAGCTCATGCTCGTGCCGATCGGGTTCGCCGCCTTCGCCGCCTGGGTGAGCCTCGCCTCCGCCTCAAGCGCCTTCTTGTTCGCCTGTCACGCGGGCTTCCGGGGCGACCTGTTCGTCTGCCTGCTTCTGCTCCCCATCCCCGTCCTCTATGCCATCCTCGCTTTTAGAAAGGAGAAAACCCCATGAACAAGCGCCTATCCTTCCTCTGGCCCCTCTTCCTTCTCGCTTCCTGCGGGACGCCAAGCGAACCTGCTTCCTCCGATTCGGCAGAACCCTCTACCGAAAGCCTTTCGAATCCCTTGCCCGCGGACCCGGAAATCCTCGAATACACCCCATCCCCGGATTATCCCGAGATCGCCGATTCGGTGCCCTATGTCACCTACTATTTCGACGGGGATGCCGGGAACGATAGCAACGACGGGCTGTCCCCCGAGAACGCGAAACGCACCCTCGGCGCCGCCTCGAGCCTCGTGAAAGGCGTCGCCGAAGCGACCCCGACCAAGGTCCTCTTCAAGGCCGGTTCCACCTTCGGCGGGAAACTCACCCTCGAACGCTTCAAGGCCCTCCCGGAAAGCCCGCTCATCGTCGATAGCTACGGCAAGACCGATGAGAACCCCTACGCGAAGATCGTGGGGAACGACAACGATTCCTGCGTCGAGGTGAAGGCGTCGAACATCCGCTTGAGCGGCTTCGAACTCACCGCTCCCATGGGGTGGCGCGGGATCCACGTCACCACCGCCAGCAAAGGGGCGATGGAAAACGTCGTCATCCGCGGCAATTACCTCCACGACCTGAACTTCAACCTCGGGGACCACGTCCTGCCGACCGACCTCGAGGAACTCGACGGCCAAGCCGTCCAATCCATCTGCCCCGACTCCCGCTTTTCCTACAATTGCGGGGGCATCATCTTCGAGGCGAACACCCCCATCGCGAAAGGCCCGTCTTGGTACGAGAACGTCTGGATCGAGAACAACGTGATCGAGCGCGTGACCCGCACCGGGATCTGGGTGTTCAGCAACTGGGCCCAGCGCCCGGGCATCGACTGGGGCAACAACCCCTATTACAGCGACGAGATCGGCTGGTATCCCCACAAGAACGTGAACATCCGGCGCAACGACATCCTCTATAGCGGGGGCGATGGCATCATCCTCGGGGTCACGGTCGGGGGCTACATCGAGGCGAACCGCTCGCTTCACGCCCACGTCCTCTCGCGCCCGAACTATTATTGCGCGGCCATCTGGTGCCATTCCTGCAAGGACCTGACCTTCCAGTTCAACGAGGCGGCCTACACCCACACCGCTCGCGACGGCCAGGGCTTCGACATCGACATCGGCAATTCGAACATCCTCTTCCAGTACAACTACGCCCACCACAATGACGGCGGCGGCCTCCTTTGCTGCAACACGACCACGAACCTCATCCAATACACGGAAGACGGCGAGATGATCTTCGACGAGGATGGTCTCCCCGTCGTCAAGAAGACGATGGCCCCCTGGCACGACGTCACGATCAAGAACAATGTCTTCGCGGACAACGACAACGGCAACCTCATCCTCTCCGGCACCGTGAACGATGTCGATTTCTCGAACAACACCGTCATCATGGGCGGGGATATCGTGAACCAGAAAGTCATCGACACGAAGGATTTCTACACGGGCATCCCCGGGGACCGCTGGGAATTCCGCAACAACGTCTTCGCGATGCGCAAGAAAACGACCGTCCGATTCGAGATGGCTTTCTCCAAGACGTTCGATTTCGAGAACAACGTCTATTTCAATTTCGACGACACGATCCCGGGCATCCTCGCGGGATTCGGGGAAACCCAGTACCGCGATTTCGATCCCGAATTCCCCTCGATGGAAGCCGCGACCGGGTTCGAGGGCGTCTACGCGTTCGTCCCCCGTTCCCCGAAGATCTACGAAGGGGGCTCTTCCCTTCCGCGGATGCTTCGTTATGACCTCAACGGAAACGACGTCACGAGCGTCCGCTACTTCGGCGCCTTCGGATCGCTTGAGAAAGGAGACTTCGAATGAACCGCCTCACCAAATTCGCCTTCTTGGCCCTCGCCTCCCTCTCGATGCTCGTTTCCTGCGGCAATCCCGCGGAAGATAGCATGACCCCGCCTTCGATTTCCCTCATCGAGGGGAAGGAGAACGTCTGGCTCGACCGTTACGAGGAAGTCGACGTCCCCCTCGCCGAGATCAAGGAAGGCCTCGTTTACGAAGTCGCCGATCCTTCCGTCGCCTCGGTCAAGAAGGACCGCCTCTACGCGGAAGGGGTCGGGGAAACCGATGTCACCGTCTCGGACGGGCAGACCACCCTTTCCTTCCACGTCCGCGTCCGCGATTCCGGCGTGCGCCCCACGATCTCGTTCCGCGCGCTTGAAAGCTATTTGAATACCGCGACCCCCTTGCCCCAGGAAGTCTCCTATAACGGCAAGCTCATGGCGACCGAGATCGCCTATACCGTCGATATCGCCGACCCAAGCGTCGTTTCCTATGAAGGCGGGATGCTCAAGGGCCTTACCTTAGGCTCCACGAAATGCAATGTCCGCGCGGACTGGAAGGGCCTTTCCCTCGCGCGTCGGGACGTGACCATCGACGTCAAGGAACGCCTCTACATCACCGCTTCCACCGAGGACATCGAGCTCTACCAAACGACCTCGAAGCTCGGCTACCGCGACCTCGACGCCATCGCCTACGATTGCGGCGCCCCCGTCGGGGAACCCGTGACCTACGCGGTGACCAAAGGAACCGATGTCGTCCGCCTCGAGGGGAACCGCGTCTACGCCGTCAAGGAAGGCGACGCGGAAATCGAGGCGACCTACACCATCGATGCGGCGACCGCGACCTGGGTTTTCCGCGTCCACGTCGGCCCGAATTACGTCGAAAGCGATTTCTTCAACCCCGAGGAAACCGACAACACCCTGACTCCCGCCTCCGACCCGGTCGGCAACCGCCAAGGCGTCTATTATTACGCCCCTTCCCCGAAGGTCACCGACAACACGTGCTTCGCGTCCCACGTCGTCGAGGCGAGCCGCGGGACCACCCTCGTCGACCTCTATCGCGAGGGCAAACGGTATCTTGCCTACGACGTCTATTGGTCCTCGAACGAGAACATGATGGTCGGCACCTCGTCTTTGACGTCTTGGATCGGGGTCGGCTCCTACTTCCGCAAGGACTATCTTTCCATCCTCAAGGACGGGGAAGTCACGAACGTCCTCGAGAAGAATACCTGGGTCACGATGGTCTATGACCTCCGCGCCCTTTGGCTCAAGAATTACGGTCTGTCCTCCTATTTCTTCTTTTTCATCAACGATGCCTCGGGTTACGCCTACCTCACCAAGCCCCGCTTCTACCTCGATGATTCTTTCCTCCCAAGTGAGAACCGCGTCTACGAGAAGATGGACGGCTTCGTCCAGGCGACCAACGACGAATTCGACGTCGAGGTCCCGGTGTCCAAGGGCTACCGCAAGGGATCTTCCGCCCCGAGCCTCGTCGTGAAACCGGAAGAAGTCCCGACCTACGGCCCATCCTCCGTCCCCCTCGCCGGCAGGGAAGGGGCCTATTCCTACAAGACCTTCGTCGCCTCGAGCATCAAGAACGCCCTCGTCGTCTCGACCTCGATGAACGAGACCTACGACGATTCCCTTTACCGCCTCTCGAAGCTCGGGAGCCATTTCGCCTTCGATATCTACCCGACCAAATCCTCGACCATCCTCTTCCAGATCAACGGGGATTCCCCGGAGACGCAAGCCATCCTGAAGGTCGGGGAAACGAGCCTCTCCGCCTACGAATCCTGGCTCGTGGTCTATGCGGGCGGGGAACGCCTCAACACCCTCGAGGCGGGCCGCTGGCAAACGGTCGCTTTCGCCTTCGCCGACAATTACCTCGAGGATTGCTATAGCGGATCCATGCGCTTCGCCTCGGGCGAGGCGAATGACGAGATCTACGTCGACAATTGCCGCTATTACGAGGATGCCTCGTTCCTCCCGAATTCCTATGCCCCCGAACGCCGCCGCCCCGAGGCCGTAAGCACCTCCACCTCGGTCACCCGCCTTCTTGAAGGCCCGTCCAAAGGCGCTTACGAGATCTCTTCCGAGGGTAAGGCCAGCGTTTCCTTCTCGGAAACCGGGGCCGACGGGGAATTCTTCGTCTCCCACTACCGCTACCTCCGCTTCGACCTCCACCTCGACGAAGGGGTTACCAAAGCTACCCTGAAGACCCCCGATACCCGCGACCTCGTCCCGAGCGAGACGATTCCCGAAGGCTTGACTGTCCTCTCCGAAGATGGACACGAAGAAACCGTGGTCAAGACAGGCAAATGGCTCACGGTCTACGTTCCCGTCGGGGAAGAGCCTTCCGCCCTCGGGGCGCTCCTCGAAATCGAAGGCGGCTCGTCCCTCAAGGGCCTCGTCCGCCGCATCGGCTTCGTCCATGACGTCTATGGCTTCTATCTCCGCGACGACCAACCCCTCGCCCAGGAAAGCGCGAGCCTGACCTACGAGACCGAAGGGGAATTCGCGGGCAGCTACCGTTACGTGAACAAGACTTCCGGCGAGCTCACCGGCTCCGGCCAGAACTGGGGCGAGGCCGGCGTCTATTTCGACACCTTGAACGCGAAGGATTGCTCTGGTTCCGGCATGTTCTTCGAAAACGGGTTCACCATCCTCTCGATGGGCGTCTATTTCGAGCCGTCCGTCTCGAGCTTCTCCCTCCGCGCGACTGCCGACCGGAACTTCAATTCCGCCTGGTACCGCGACATCAAGATGGGGCAGGACCTCCCAAGCGGCCTCGCCTTCATCGCCCCCTCGGGGGAACGCGTCCGCCGCGTCGAGCCCGGCGTCTGGTATACGATGGTCCTCTCCCTTTCCTACACGTCCACGGACACGGGCTACACCTGCATCACCCTCTATACCAACGGGGGAAGCGAGGCGTCCCCGTCGGTCTTGCACCTGAAAGACCTCCGGTTCCACCATTCCTACGACTTGCCCGCTTACGAATCCATGGCGATCCTCGCCCGCGGGGATTATGGGTCCCTCGTCTCCTGCCGCAAGCAAGCGGACGGCACCTACCTTTACACGAACGCCACCCCGGGATCCGACGAGGGAGCCAACCGGAACTGGGGCGAGTCGGGCGTCTATTTCGACGGAGTCACGAACCCCGCGGCCTTAACCGCGCAGGAATCCACGGGCGCCTTCTTCGAAGAGGGCTACCACTACATCAAGCTCGACGTGAAATTCCTCGCCGGGACGAGTTTCTCGATCAAGGTTCTCGGCCAGGCGGGTTTCGAGACTTATTTCAAGCAGAACATCGCATTCGGGGCCCCCGTCCCCGAGGACGTCCTGCTTTATGAGAAAGGCGGAACCAAAGCCGGTACCCTCGAATTCGGCGTCTGGTACACCCTCGTCATCCCGGTCCTCTATGACCAGGGCTACGCGAACTGGACCGAGGTCGCGCTCTACCTCAACGGCGGTTCCCCCGAAGCCCCCTCCTCCATGCTTCTTGGCGCCCCGTCCTTCTACAAGGAAAGCCCCGCGCTTTGATCCCTTTGGTTTCTCGGTCCTGCCCAAGGACCAATCAATAAACAAAAGAAAGGAGTTCATCGAACATGAACAAAAGGAAAGCCTTGATGGCCCTCTCCCTCACCGGGGCCATCGCCGTCATCGGACTCACGTCCTTCGCCGCTTTCGCCACCGGCAACCTGTCCGCGGAAGACACCCCGCACGTCCACGCGGGATACCACTACGCGGAAGCTTTGCCGTCGGGGAAAGAGATCGGCGTGAGGGAATACTGGGTCTGCTGCTCTTGCCACGAGCACTTCCTCACCCTCCCCGGAACCGGGGCGTGGACCGACGCCGTTCTCTCGTCTGAGGAACGGGCCCTCATCCCGCAAGGGGACGATCGCCGCGTCGAGCCCGTTTTCCCCTACGTCCGGGATGACATGGCTTCGAACGTTTCCATCGCCGACAACGGGGATGGGACCTGGACGGTCGCGAACAAGAGTAGCGGCGTCCTGTCCGGCAACGCCCAAAACTGGGGCGAATCCGGCCCGGTGTTCTACCAGGTCTACAACGCCGCATCGTCATTCGGAGCCAAATACCTGAAGCTCGATGTCCGCTTCGGGGAGACCGTCCCGAGCTTCAACGTCCGCTTCGGGCCGGCCGTGAGCGAGTTCTACGTTCCTGAGATCGCCCTGAACGCCGCCTTCCCCACCGGCCGCCAGATCAATGCCTTCGATGCGTCCGGCAAGCGCGTGAACCGCATCGCCCCCGGCACGTGGTACACGATGTATTTCGAGCTCATCGGCGATAATTTCAACACCTTCTGGACCAACGGCGGCAGCCTCGAAGCCCCGGCCACCATGGACCTCCGCAACATCGAGGTGGCCAAGGAAATCAATCCCTCGGTCGCCCCCTACTTCAAATCGGGCGCCGGCACGGTCGAGATCGCGACGGAAGAAGGCAAGGAAGGGGCCTTCAAGCTCACGAAGGCCAACAACTCCTCGGTCGTCAACTTCCTCGGCATCACGCACACCGGATCCCCGGAAGTGAACGAGTTCACCGGCGGCTTCTTCGATAGCGACGACTACCGCTACCTCATCT
>JAEDJP010000053.1 GCA_016296285.1 Bacilli bacterium | reverse complement strand
CTGAGTTCCGCGACGCTGATTGGCTTGCTGTAGACGAAGACGCCGCCGTTGACTTTCGCGTATTCCTCTCTCCTCCGCTCTCTTGGCTGGAAGTTCGAGACGCGCTGCCCGGGGGCAGGCTTCTTCTTCTGGTCGCTTTTTTTCACGCCATAATTCGGTTTCTTCATAAATCTCCTTTCCGCGTTTCCCATTTCTTCGCGAGGGCACGGCTCGCTTTGCCGTCCTTCACGAGGATGGCGGAGGCGCTCAGGAAGCCGATGGCCTCGCCGAGTTCCTCCTTGCTTACGCCCTCGAGGATGAGGCAGCCAACGCGCTCCCCCTTCTCCTTGACGCGGAGGGCGGTTTTCGAGTCCGTCTCCGCGATCACGAGGGCATTCCCCTTTCGCATGTTGTGCAGGATGGGTTCCCCGATGAGGCATTTGCCCCCGCGGTTGAGGAGCCCTAGGAAGCGAAGGGCGTCTTCGTTTGGCATAGCTCCACCATCCTTTCGTATTCCCCTTCTTTCAAGGGGGCGTGATGCGTTTTCTCGAGGATCTTCTTGGCTTGGAGGGCCTTCAAGGCCTCGAGGGAACGCCGGACGTACACCCCGCGGCCGGGAAGGGCCAGCGAAGGGTCAAGGACGAACGCGCCGCATACATGGACAAGGCGAAAGAGCTCTTCCTTGGGGAAGCGCCCTCTCGAGACGATGTCCATGCGCAGCGTTTCTTTCCTCATTTTTCGTCGTCGTAATATTCGTCGTAATCGTCGTAATCGATGTCGTCATCGCCAAGGTCGGCGTCGAGGGAGGCATTGCGCTCCTCTTCCTCGATCTGGGCGAGTTCCTGCTCGGTGTAGGTGACCCCAAGGCCTTGGGTCTCGGGGATGCGCGGGGCGGCCTCGCGCTTGATCTCGTCCTCGGAAATCTTGCGGGGACGCTTGGAGGATTTGGAATAGGTCGGCTTCGGGGAGGCGGCTTTCATGCTGCTCTCGAGCTCGGCCTCGAGGTCGGAGAGGGTGGTCGTGGTCTTGACTTCGCGCATCTCTTCCTTCGGGGCTTCGACGACCGGGGTTTCCGGGGCGGCCGGGACCTCTTCCTCGGCGGGCTCCTCGGTTACCTTGGCGGCCTCGGCGGCTTTCGCGGCGTTCATCGCGGCGAGGGCGGCGGCGGCCGGGTTCATGGCCTCGGCGGGGAAATCCGCTTCGGAGGCTTGGGCTTTCGGCGTCACGGCCGGCATCTCGGGAAGCGGGTCGACGTGGGCGAGGCGCTCGGCCTTCTTGGCCTCTTCCTCGGCGCGGCGGGCCTCTTCGAGGGCCTTGAGGCGCGCGGCCTCCTCGGCGGCGGCTTTGGCGCGGGCCTCTTCCTCGCGGCGGCGGAGGTCTTCCATCGTGCGGCGACGGTATTCCTCCTTCACGCGCTCCTCGACCAGGCGCTTGGCTTCGCGCTCGGCCTCTTCCATGGAGACGTAGGCGATCCCTTGGTCGAGGGCGTCGTCGAGGGAAAGGTAATCGAGGCGGTAGCCGGTCAGCTGGCTCGCGAGGGGCAGGTTGTTGCGGAAGCGGGAAACGCCGCTGCGCATGGTCTCCGCGGAGACGATGACTTTCGCGGTCTTGGCTTCCTCGTCGATCGCGACACCCATCGCGAGGATGGGGTGGACGGCCTCGAGGATGTATTTCGGGGCGTAGTCGCTATATTCGACGATGTCGAGCTTTTCCTTGGCGCGGCCGTTGCCGAGCTGCTCGACGATCTTCTGGATGCGGGAGCCGCCTTGGCCGATGCAGGCGCCGGTCGGATCGAGGTTCGGGTCGTTGGAATAGACCGCGATCTTGGAACGCACGCCGGCCTGGCGGGCGATGTTCTTGATGACGACGGTGCCGTCGTAGATCTCGTGGATCTCTTCCTCGAACAAGCGCTTGAGGAAGCCTTTGCTCGCGCGGGTGACCTCGATTTGGGGTCCGCGCTTCTTCTTCGGGTCGGCGGGATCCGCGTCTTCGGCGGGGCGCACTTCCTCGATGTAGACCTTGATCATGTCGCCCGGCTTGAAGAATTCGTCGCGGATGAGGTCGCGCTTGCCCATCTCGACCTTGGTGCGGCCGATCATGACGGTGATGGCGCGGTCGCTCACGGCGAGGACTTCGCCGGTCACGAGCTCGCCGATGTGGTCCTTGTAGACCTTGTAGAGCTCGGCGCGCTCGGCTTCCGCGATCTCCTGGCGGAGGTAGTTCGCGAACCCTTTCTGCGCGGCGGAGGTGAGGTCGGTCAAATCCGCGGGGATCGCGTAACGGTCGCCCGGCTTGTATTTCGGGGTCTCGAGGCCATCGTTAGCCTCTTCCGTCTCGATTTGGAGGTAATCGTCCTCGACCTCGTCGACGACTTCCTTGATCTGGGCGAGGTAAATCACGCCGGTCTCGGGATCGATCGAGCATTCGACGATGGCGTCATCGCCCCCGCAGAGGACCTTGGTGATGAAGCCGCGCTTCAAGGCGTTCTCGACGGCGTGGAGAACGGACTCGAGGCTCAGGCCGTGCATCTGGGCGATCTCTTTCGCAGAATCCAGCAGGTGCGGGATCTGCTCAACTTCTTTCTTCATGGTTGTAATCCTTTCTGGCTTTCAGAATTCGATGGCTAAGCGGGCGGAATCGATGTCGCCCGTGGGGAAGGTCTCGACGATTTTCCGCGTCTTCTCCTTCCGTTCGAGCTTGGTCGTCTCGCCGACCTCGAGGAGGGTGCCCTCGAGGATGTTTTCCCCTTTCACGGGGTGGGTGAGGTGCAGATGGACGTAATGGCCGACGTACGAGGAGAGGGCCTCCAAGGCGATCGTCTTCTCCGCCCCGGCGCTTGAGACGTCGAGGGTGTAGGCGATGCCGATCGGGTCGGCCTCGTCGAGGACCGTGCTCAAGGCCTCGGACAGGGAGACGATGTCGTCGAGGCCGATCGGCTCGAGCCGGTCGACCACGATTTCGAGCGGAACTTGAGGTCGTAAAGCGAATACCCTTTCTCATTGAGAAGGGGTTCGATGAGGGTCTTGATGGTCGGGATTTCGTTCATTTCTGCCTCCAAGATGCGCCGAATAAAGAAAGGGCGGACCGTCACAGGACCACCCAAAAGTTATTCGTGCAACACGGAACCGCGACGGGATTTCCGCGCTTAGATAATACCCATTTCCCTAAGGGAAGGGAAGGGGGAATCGTCGAAATCGCGCTTCTTCAGTCGCGATTCACCCCCGGAGCTTCCTTTTTCTTCTCGAAGAGGAAGCTTAGGAGCGGGCAAAGGGGCGGGACGAGGGCCAAGACGAAAAGCAGCATCGGCCCGATCGCCTTGGAGATGAGGAAATCCAGGGGGAAGGCCATGACGAGGGAATCCGAGATGGCGTAGCGGTCCTGCAAGGAGCCGAAATACCCCCAGAGGCAAAGGGCGACCCCGACGAGGAGGAAGGCCGAGCATCCCCGGACGATGCGGGAGAAGCGTTTCATCCCTTCCGCGTCGCGGACGAGGTGCTCGTAAAGGAGCATCGACACCCCGGGGAGCGCCATGAGGAGGTAGAAGGCGAGGGTGACCCCGAAATGGGAGAAATCGCGGTCGAAATACACGAGGCTCATGACGAAGGTCCCCGCGAAGAACATGGCGACCATCGCGTAAAGCGGGAAGAGGACGTAGCCGACGGCGATGCGCTTGGCCATCCCCCAAGGATGGGGCGGGAGGTCCCGCCATCCCTTGCTTTTCCTCACGAAGCGGAAGATGAGGAACGCCCCGAGGAAATCGGCGAAGAAGCCGACGACCAAGGTGTCGATCGGATAGAGCCACGTGGCCTTGCTCGCAAGGAGGGAGGAAAACATCCCGGAGAAGGCGTAGACCATGTCGAGGATGACATTCGCCGCCCCGAGGACCAGCAGGACGGATCCCCCGAGGAGATGCGTCACCTTGCGGGAAGTCGCGGTCCGCGGGCGCCGGATGGCGTGGAGGACGAACCAGAGGACGGCGAGGGTGACCCCCATGAGGAGGAGGGGGACGATCCGCGGGAATTCCGGGGAGGTGGAAGCCGCCTCGACGACGAAGGCGGTGAGGGCGTCGTAAAGGGCGATGCCGACGACGGGGAAGAGCAGCGCTTCAAGGGCGCCTAGCAAAAGGGGAACGCGTTTTTTCATTGGAACATGGGCTCCTTGGTGGCGGAATCCGGCTCATAGCCTTGGAAGCAGCGGGAATAGGAGACGGAACCATCGCGCTTGAGTGTCGCGAGGGTGCCCCCGATCATGCCTTCTTCGTAATAGAGGCCGTCCCCGGTCTTGAGGCCGTAGCCGATCGTGACGAAATCGCTTGTTTCCTCGTATTTGTATTCCGCGGCGAAATCGTTGACGTGGTCGTGGCCGAAGAACACCCCGCGGGCATGATGGGCCTCAAGGGCCTTGAAAAGGCGCGATGGCTCGAAGCCGACGCAGCAGCGGGAGGGGCCGAGCTTGTCGTTCATGACGACGTCTTTCTCGTGCATGACCCCGCTAGAGCGGCCGAGGATGCCGGGGGCTTCGACCCCGGGCCTCCCGGTCCCCTCCTCGAGGGTGCCGCCCTTCTTCCCGGCGAGGCGGAAGGCATATTCGATTTCGTAAAGGGGGATGTGGAGGTAGACGAGGTTCGGGAGGTCGCCGGTCGCAAGGGCGAGATCTTCGTACCAAGCGACTTGGTCCTCGTGGACGACGTCATAGGAATATTCGAGCATCGAGGACTGGAAATAGCTGTTGGAATCGATGGAAACGACGTTGAAGACGCCCGTTCCGGAGGCATCCGTGAGGGTGACCGCGTAATTCGAGCGCCCGGTCAGGTCGTCGTCGAGCTCGCGGTAAAGGCAGCGCGAGGACGAGGCGAGGGCCCGTTTCCGGAAGCCCGGCTCGTAGATGCCTTGACGGTCGTGGTTCCCGAAGGTGGTCATCCAGAAGAAATCGTGGGTTTCCGCGAGCTCGTCCATCGTCTCGATGAAGGATTTCGCGGTGCCTTCGTTTGCGATCATGACGTTGTCCCCCGTCGTGACGACGAGGTCCGGCTCGGCGGCGGAGAAAAGATTCGACAAATAGCTTTTTTGGCGGGCGACGTCGACCCCGAGGCTCCAATGGAGGTCGGTGATCTGGAGGACGTTCACCTCGTCCTTGGCCGCGAAGAGAGGGAGTTTCTCCACGTAATCCTCCGGGCCGAACGTGGCCTTGATGCACGAGCAAAGCAGGAGGGGCAAAAGGCCGAGGGCGGAAAGTTTCCGTTTCATTTCTTCTCCTTTCGAAGCCTCAGCTTCTTCTTGGGGTTATCCTTCCACTTCTCGAAGATGCGGACGTAATAATCCCGCCACATGGACCCGACGTGTTCCTTGCTATAGAACTCGGAGATGTAGCGCGAGAGGGAGGAATATTTCGCGTAATAATCCTTGTCGAGGGCGAGTTTCCGGATCTCGGCGTTGAAGCCCGGGACGTCGCTGGCCCTCGCGTAGGTGTCCCAAAGGATATCGCGGTAGAGGACGAGGTCGCGGAGGAGGATCGGCTTGAAGCTGTTGGCGGCCTCGAGGATCGACATGGGGAAGAGCTCGCTCAAAGAGGGCATGAAAAGCATGTCGGAGGCGTTGAAGATGGCGTTCATCTTGTCCCGGGGGACGATGCCGAGGAATTTCACGTTCGCGGGCGGATTCTCGACGATCGGCTTGAGGACGTCGTAGCCGTCCGTGATGCCGCCGAAGGAAAACCCGCCGGCCCAAACGAAGGTGAGGTCCGGGTTGGCTTTCGCGCATTCGATGTAGTCGAGGACCCCTTTGCGCGTCTGGACCTGGCCGCAGCCGAGGACGACGAAGGCGTCGGGGGCGATGCCGAGTTCCTTCCGGATGGAGAGAACCTCTTCGTTCGGGAGGGGATGGAAATCGTCTTTGGAGACGTAATTGGGGATGTAGGTGATGTTCTCCTTCTTCATGCCGAGTTCCACGAGGGGCGGGATGAAGGAAGGATTCACGACGACGATCTCGTCCGCTTTTCGGTACGTCGAGATCACGTATTTCTTGAAAATCGCGAAGATCGGCTTCGGCAGGCGGATGGAACCGTCGAGGGTCGAGGGGATGAAATGGACGTAGATCACGTTGATGTGATGCTTGTTCATCGCCATGCGATAGGTCGGGTTGACGGTGTGGACGTGGTTGATGATCGAGGAACGATAGCCTTTTTGGCGGTTCTCGTAGACGGAAAAGAGATCGCTTTGCTCCTTGACGAGGGAAACCTGTTCCATGTAGGCGCTGCCGACGCCCTGGCCGGAAACGCTCGTCGCCGCGGAAAGCATGCGGATCGGTAAGAGGGGTTTGTTGCTCATGGGGATATTATCCCCGAAGATGAAAAGCTTGAAAAGCCACGAGGTTCTTTTATAAAGAAAAAAGGGCTCGTGGCCCTTTTGGAAACGGTTCTCTTACCAGAGTTTCGCGGGGTATTCGCCCTCTTCGACGAGGCGGGCGATCGAGGCGACGACGTCCGGCTTGTCCTCGCGGTAGGTGACTCCATGCCAGACGGCCGAGGTGCCGAGGACCTTGACGGTCGTCCCGTCGCGTTCCATCGTCTCGGAGACGAGGGTCGGGAGGAGATATTCCGCGGAGTCCAAGTGGTCCTTGTTCTCTTCCATGAAGCGGGGGAAGCCTTCTTCGATATAGTCCATGATCTCGTGGGTGAAGCAGAAAAGGTTCATGGAGACGAGGGCGTCTTCGCTTAGGCGACGCGGCTCCTTCCCTTCGAGGGGGGTGGCGAGGATCTTGCCGTCGACCCGCTCGAGCTTGGATTCGATGAGCTCGGTCAGGTGGGCATTTTCGTCGAAAACGAGGACCCCGCGCTTGACGGACCCGTTCTCGGTCATCGTGTTGGCGGCCTTGTAGCCGACGTTCGCGTAAAGGCCTTTGCTGTCCGCGGGGAGGGAGCGGAGGAACGAGGCGGCGACCTCGAAGGCGTCGCGCCCATAGAAGTCATCGCTGTTGATCATCGCGAAGCTCGCGTCCCCGACGACGTCTTTCGCCGCGAGGATCGCCTGGGCGGTGCCAAGGGGCTTGGTGCGCCCCGCGGGCAAGGAATAGCCCTCGGGCAGAAGGTCGAGCTTCTGGAAGACGTAATGGGTCTCGATCTTGTCCTCGACGCGCTTCCCGATCGTGGAGCGGAAAACGTCGAGGTTCTCTTCCTTGATGATGAAGATGACGCGGTCGAAGCCGGCGCGCTTGGCGTCGAAAATCGAGTAGTCGATGATGAAATGGCCGGCCTCGTCGATCGGCTCGATCTGCTTGAGGCCCCCGAAGCGGCTGCCCATCCCGGCAGCGAGAATCACTAGATCCATTTAGATAGTCTCCTTGTAGACCCCGTTATTTTACCGCGCGCAACCGTCCTTTCCATAGCCAATGTTCCGAAATTCGGGCGTGAATTCCCGCATTCTATTTTCGGTTGCGGAACCGAAATTTGCTTTTCGTTACCGAAAACGAAGGAATATACTTGGGCAAGTCCAACGAAAGGAGGAAAACAATGGAAAACGAAACTCGTCTCGGGCGGGGCATGAAAACGGGGACCAAGGTCCTGCGCATCCTCGCCAAAATCGCTTGGATCTTCGCGTTCGTCGCGGCCGGCCTCTCCCTCATCGGCGGCGTCTGCATGGCCGCCCTCCGGGATGTCACCATCGCCGTGGAAGGGACCACCGTGACCTTCGTCGAGCAGTTCGAAAGCGTCTCGCCCATCACCTACGTCCAAGGGGTCGTCACGTGCTTCACCGCGTTCCTCGGCATGCTCGCCGCGGGAATCGAGGGCATCCAGGTCGAGGGCTTCTTCAAGACCGCCCTGCGCGAGGAAGGCTACTTCAAGCCCGCCGTCGCGAAAGCGTGCCGCAACCTCGGCATCTTCTTGCTCGTCTCCGCCACGATCGCGGTCATCCTCCAGGGCATCACGATCGGCGTCGCCTCCGCTTTCGAGACCTTCCCGACGGAGAACCTTGCTTGGGCTTGGGGCGGGGGCAGCGGCATCTTCTTCCTCATCCTTAGCCTCTTCCTCTACCGCGGATGCGAGTTGATCGAAGCCAAGAAAGAAGAGAACGCCCAATGAAAAAGGCCTTTGTCCTCCTTCCCCTCCTCTTGCCCCTTGCCGGGTGCAACCTCGGCATGCGCATCGTCGACGGGGAAGGGGAAATCGTCGAGGCGACCTTCGAGCTCGGGGCCATCGACAGCGTGTCGCTTCGCCACCTTCTTGGCTCAAGCGGCACCGAGACCATCCCCCTTCCCGTCTCCTTCTTCCCGGGGGACGAGGCAAAGGCGGTCCTGAAGACGCACGAGAGCCTCTTGAAGGAATTCACCCACGCGGAAAACGGGGCGAGTTTCTCTTTCGAAGGCAAGAAAAACTGCGCGTATCGGACGAAGGAATTCTCCCTTTGCTTCTATGGGGTGAGCCCCAAGAAGCTCGTGGGCGAATCCGTCAAGATCTACGACGAAGGGATTTTGGGCGCCCTCGAGGACGTGAGCCTTGGGAACGTCGGCATTTTATTCGCCAAGTCCATCGAAAGCGAGTCCATGTCCCTTTCCGTCCACGCCGCCTCTTCCTTCCGCGCGGATTCCATCAAGACCGGCAGCGTGGAGGCCCGCATCGGAGAGGCTTCCACGTTCTATGTCGACTCGCTTGTTTCGCCCGTTTCGACGTTCGCCGTCTCCGCGGCGAGCAAGGCCGAGATGGGAGGCGAGGGCGAGAAGCTCACCCTCGAAGTCTCTTCCGCGAGCAGCTTCCGCGGGAAAGACTTCATCCTAAGCGAGGCCAAGGCAAACATCTCCTCCGCCTCGTCCGCGGAAATCGCGGCCAAAAGCGCCTCGGGCACCGTCAAAGACGCCTCCTCCCTCGTTCTTTACGGGTCGAGCTCCGATTCCTTCTCCGTGGACGATTCCTCCTCGCTTAGCAAGAAATACTAGGGACGTCCCCTTCCTTTTTCTTCTTTCTCTTCCGTTTCAAGAAGGCCTTGAGGTCTTCTTTTCTTTCT
>JAEDJP010000052.1 GCA_016296285.1 Bacilli bacterium | reverse complement strand
GGCCCATTGATGTTCTGCTGATTTTTCTCAAAAACACATACTTAGTGTAACTCTCAAGGAACGCGAATACGCAATCACCCTCGACCTCCAGACCAACGACGAGTTCCAGATCGTCAGGGACAACCAATGGGGCCTTGCCCATGGCTACTCCTTCCTGAAGGATCCGGTCCTCGACGACACCGCCTACTTCGCCGATTCCGGCAACATCCAGTGCAAAGTTGCCGGCAACTACACCCTCACCCTCTCCGTCAGCGACGTCTCCAAGCGCTATGACGCGCTCTCCTGGGTCCGCAACGGCGACGTTCTCTCCCAGCCCATCAAGACGATCGACGTTTACTACAAACTCGACGTCAACAACGACTGGGAACCGGTCATGATCGGCTCCATCCTCTCCAACGGGGACATCACCTTCACCCTCCGCCTCGAGGAAGGCAACAAGTTCTGCTTCGTCTACACCGATCACGACCAACCCATCACGGCCATCTATCCCGGCAACCTCATCCGCTACACCGCGCTCGGCGAACCCGCCGAGGGCAATTCGAACGCGAACTTCTCCACCAACGAAGACTTCAACTTCGTCTGCGATATCGCCGGCACCTATGACATCACGATCGACTATTCTAACGGCGCCCCGGTCGTCAACGCCGTCAAGGTCCCGGACGTCTACTCCTACGACGTCTACATCAAAGGCACGATGACCGGCTGGGATACGCAAAACAAGATCACCTCGGTCGACGGCGTCGTCGAGTTCGACTACGCCTTCGCCAAGGGCGACGAGTTCGGCTTCGTCTGGTACGACGAGAACACCACCACGTCCTGGGGCAACTGGATCGGCACGAGCTGCCTCGGCACGGAAGGCGATGCCAACGAAACCTTCGACGCCGCGAACAACTTCAAGTGCACGGTCGCCGGCACCTACCACATCAAGATCGTCAAATCCGACGACAACGTCGTCACGGTCGATTTCTTCGCCAAATAAACCGCTTTGAGGGAAGAGCCGGGAAACACGGCTCTTCCCTTCTCTCCATTGAGGGGCATCCATGAATCCATACGCCGTCTTCCATTCCATCGAATCCGCCTATTCCTTTCCCTTGTCGGGGAAGAGATTCGTTTTGCGCGTCCGCGTAGACAAGCAAGACGAGATCGAGAGCTGCCACGTCCTCTATAACGCCAAGCACCTTTTCTACCTGAAACGCAAAGAAAAGGAGATGACGAGAAAATACGAGGATGATCTCTACGCCTACTACGAGATTATCTTGCCTCTTGAAACCCCTTCTCTCGCCTACATTTTCCGCTTCGCTAGCGAAGGGAAAGATTTCTTTTTCTCCACGGACGGCCTCACCGAGAACTACCAATTCGCCATCTCGTATTACAACTATTTCCAGTGCGCCTTCGTCAACGACATCGACATCCAGAAGGAAGTCTCGTGGGCGAAGGACGCGATCATCTATGAGATCTTCGTGGACCGTTTCCACCGCGGGAAAGGGGAAGGCGACAAGGACTTCGTCAACCTGAGGTGGGGCGCGATCCCGAACCCGAAATCCTTCGCGGGCGGATCCCTCATCGGCCTGCGCGAGAAGCTCGACTACCTGAAAGACCTGGGGGTGAACGCCCTTTACCTGACGCCGATCTTCCGCTCGATCTCCAACCACAAATACGACATCAAGGACTATTACGAGGTCGACCCGGGATTCGGTTCCAACGTCGCGTTCGAGGAACTCGTCAAGGAGGCCCACGAACGGGGGATGCGTATCATCCTGGACGCGGTGTTCAACCACGTTTCCGAGGAAAGCGCCATCTTCCAAGACGTCGTCCGGAACGGGCGGAATTCCCCCTACTTCGATTGGTTCATCATCTATGACGAGGACATTTCCAAGGGCAAATACGAGAAATTCGCGACTTGCGACTACATGCCCAAATGGAACACCTCGAATCCCGCGGTCCAAAGCTATCTCTGCGACATCGGGAAGCATTACGTGAAGGAATGCGGCATCGACGGTTGGCGCCTCGACGTTTCCGACGAGATCAGCCACGATTTCTGGAAGCGTTTCCGCCGCGAGATCAAGGCCGTCAATCCCGACGCCATGCTGATCGGGGAAAACTGGCAAGACGCCACCCCCTATCTCCGGGGGGACGAATTCGACGGGGTCATGAACTATTCCTTCGCCCGTTACGTGAACGACTACCTGGCATTTCGCCAGCTCGATTCCCTCGCGTTCAAGGAAAAGCTCGAGGCCCTGCGCCTGCGCTACCGCGGCCCCGTGACCCACATGAACTGGAATCTTCTCGATTCGCACGACACGTACCGCTTCTTCACCCAACTTCGCAAAAACAAGGAGCGGGCGCTCATCGGGGCGGCGATCCAGATGTTCTACGAGGGGATCCCCTGCGTGTATTATGGCGACGAGTTGCCTCTCGAAGGCGGGTATGACCCCGATTGCCGGCGGTGTATGGACTTCTCCCTCGCCCGCAAAAGCAACCCGTTCTTCGCCAAATACCGCGATCTCATCCGCCTGCGGGCCAAAAGCGGGGTCCTCAAATACGGCGAGCTCTCCTTGCGCACGCAAGACGGGATGCTCGTCATGGAACGCGCCTACCGCGGACGGGTCTTCGCTCTCTTCGTCAACCTCTCGGAGGCGGACAAGCCCTTGCCCCTGGGGAAGGTCGTGCTCTCGAACTTAGTGGAAGGGGAAACGCTGAAACACGAAGGATTCGCGATCGTCGCGAACAAAAGGAAAACAAAGGAGTAACGTATGAAAAGAACGGCGGCAGCACTATTCTTGGGTGCCATCCTCGCCCTCGCTTCCTGCGGATCGACCGGGGACGAGGAAGGGCAAGGCGGCGTCTACGCGAAGTTCGACGGCAAGCTCGAGCGGGGGGCAGTCCTCCGCATCCTCGAGAACGACACCGCGGTCAAGCAAGGTTATCTCAAGGAACTCCTCGACGGCTTCAACGAGAAATACAAGGAATACGGCATCCTCGCGGTCGACGCGAACATGGACGAGTATTCCGACCTCGAGAACGACGGCCCCTATGGCTATGGGCCGGACATCCTCTACCAGGCCAACGACTCCCTCATGAAGTACGTCTACGGAAAGCACATCACCCCGATCCCGGCCGAGCGCCTCGAATGCTATTCGCAGGTCGACCAAAACGCCTGGGAAGCCTATCGTTCCACGGTGGGCGGCACCACGTATACCTTCGGGGTCCCCATCAATATCCAGACATCCCTCATGTACTATCGCGAGGACCTGCTCCCGGAAGATTCCGACAAGAACGGGAACGGGACTCCCGACATGTTCGAGAACTGGAGCGAGCTCTACCGCTATTCCAAGCAAATCCATGAGGAGAACCCCTCGAAATTCGGGTACATGAAATCCCTGGACGATTTCTATTTCGCCTCCGGCTACCTCTTCTCCTACGGCGGATACATCTTCGGGGAGAACGGCAAGGATCCGAGTGACATCGGCCTCGACAAGGGCGAAGCCTACAAAGGCGCGAAGGTCTTGCGCCAGCTCGCTTCAATCATGAACGAGTCCTGCATCGACAACTCGATCACCCTGAACCAGTATTCGAAACTCGCCAAGGGGGAATACTTCGCGACGATGACGACCCCGGACGTCCGCTCCCTGTTCCTCGACGAGATGTCCATCGAATACCAGAAAGGGGGCCTCACGAAAGAGGAGGCCGGCAAAAAGGCGGAGGAAAACCTCAAGCAGATCCCCGTCCCGAAACTCCCGAAATCCGGGGACCTGAACGACGTTTCCGGCGAAATGGTTTCCATGAAAACGATGGGCGGCATCAACGGCTACGCCATGTCCTCCTACACCCAATACCCGAACGCCGCCTTGGCCTTCATCGATTACGCCTCTTCCTACGAGATGGTGAAGCGCCGCCACGAGATCCTGAGCATCGCGACTTGCCGCGCGGATCTCGCAAGCGAAGGCGACGACCTCTCCAAGACCCTCTTCCATCAATTGAGCGAAAGCAAGATCGAGATCATGCCTTCCATCCGCGAGACCGCCCAGATCTGGACGCCCGCGGGAACCCTTTGCAAGGATCTCGCCAACGACCCCTATCGCGCCGCGGGCGACCAGAAATACGTCACCGACGAAGCCATCCGGAACAAACTAGCGGAGGTCTGCAAACAAATCCATGAAGCGATTTACGCTCTTCAGTGAAATCGGGAAGGGCTGCAAGCAGATCCTTTCCGGCATCCGCGATTCCTTTTTGGAGTTCGGCCTCCGGTTTTCCTCGTCCTCGAAAAGGGCCAAGGCGTCGTTCTTCGTGATGGGCCTTGGGCAAATCCTTTATAAGCAATACATCAAAGGCATTCTCTATCTTTTGTGCGAGATCGGCTTCATCCTCTTCTTCGCCCTCACGGGCGGGAACCTCATCGCGGGTTTCTTCACCCTCGGCAGCAAAGAGGCGGATCCCTGGCTCGGGATCAAGGGCGACAACTCGGTCATCATGATGATCCTCGGGATCTTCGCCTTCCTCGTCCTCGGTCTTTGGGTCATGGCCTACGTCTCGAACGTCAAGGATATCCACGAGATCAACCGCAAGGTCGACGAGGGCAAGGAGCTCCCGACCTTCTTCGAGTCCGTTCGCACCTACCTCGACAAGAAATTCCACAAGGTCACCCTCCTTTTCCCGGTGATCGCGGTCCTGGTCTTCAACGTCATCCCCATCGTCTTCATGATCTGCATCGCCTTCACGAACTACGGGGGCGAGATCGTCCCGCCGAAGCTCGTGGACTGGACGGGATTCGAATCCTTCGGCAAGGTGTTCTCCCTCGGGGGCATCCTCCCGACCCTCGGCAAGATCCTCGGCTGGAACATCCTTTGGGCGTTCGCGTCCACCTTCCTCAACTATGTCCTCGGCCTCGGGCTCGCGCTTCTTTTGAACAAGAAGATCGTGAAGGGCAAGGCGATTTGGCGGTCCTTCCCCATTTTGGCCTACGCCATCCCGGGCTTCATCACCCTCTGCGGCTTCAAGTTCATGTTCTCCAACGGCGGCCCCATCAACCAGATCATCGTGGCAAACGGGGGCAGCGTCATCCAATTCCTCGGGCTCGACTCGAAATGGATCGCGCGCCTCATCGGCCTCCTCGTCAACGCGTGGCTCAACATCCCGACCACCATGCTCCTCGCGACGGGCATCCTCTCGAACATGAACGCCTCCTGCTACGAGGCGGCCAAGATCGACGGGGCGAGCCCCGCGAAGCAATTCAAGGACCTGACGCTCCCGTTCGTCGTGTTCGCGACGACCCCGAATCTCATTTCCCAGTTCGTCGCCAACTTCAACAATTTCGGCGTGTTCTACTTCCTGCGCGGCGGCCTCTACATGGAAGGGTATTTCAACGCTTCCGACACGGACCTGCTCATCAACTGGCTCTACAATCTCTCGATCGCCAACAATTACTATTCAATCGGCGCGGCCATCTCGCTCATCATCTTTCTCATCACGGGGGCTATCTCCCTCGTCGTTTACGTCCGAAGCAACGCGTATAAGAAGGAGGATATCTACCGATGAAACGCTCCAAAACGGTTGGGAAGGTCCTCGATTACGGATTCACCTACGGGATCCTGCTCATCGTCTCCTTCCTCTTCGTCTTCCCCTGCCTCTGGCTCATCCTCGCCTCCTTCTCCAAAAGCGGATCCATCTATTCCTTCAACGGCTTTTTCCCGACGGAATATTCCCTTGACACCTTCGTGAAGCTCTTCACCGACACCCAGATGTACGACTTCCCGAAATGGTTCCTCAATTCCCTCGTCGTCGGCATATTCTCCTCGCTTTTCGGGACGATCCTCGTCATCTTGACCGCCTACGTCATCTCGTTCTTCCAGTTCAAGAGCAGGAAGGCGATGATGAAGCTCACCCTCGTTCTCGGCATGTTCCCCTCCTTCATGGGCATGTCCGCGGTCTACATCCTCATGACCCAGTTCAAGATGATCAATTCCATCTGGGGATTGGTCCTCATCTATTCGGCGGGCGCCCCCATGGGCTACTTGGTCCAAAAGGGCTTCTCGACACGATCCCCTTCTCGATCTACGAGGCAGCGCGCATCGACGGGGCCAGCAACGCCCACATCTTCCGGACGCTCATCCTGCCCATCTCCAAGCCGATGATCGTCTATACGGCGCTCACCTCCTTCACCTGGCCTTGGAGCGACTTCATCTTGCCCAAGCTCTTGCTCAAGGAGAAATCCAACTACACCGTCGCGGTCGGCCTCATGGCCTTGGGGGAAACGGAATTCGCGCGCTTCGCCGCCGGGTCCATCTTCATCGCGGTCCCCATCGTCATCTTCTATTTCATCCTCCAGAAGAACCTGGTTTCCGGCCTCACGAGCGGAGCATCCAAAGAATAAGGAGACATTTATGGCAAAGGTACGTCTTGAGAACGTTTACAAAATCTATCCAAACGGCGTGAAAGCGGTCAAGGATTTCTCCTTGAACATCCAGGACGAGGAATTCGTCGTGTTCGTCGGGCCTTCCGGCTGCGGGAAATCGACGACCCTCCGCATGATCGCGGGCCTCGAGGATATCTCCGCGGGCCGGATCTACATCGACGACGCGGTCGTGAACGACCTCGAACCCAAAGACCGCGACATCTCGATGGTGTTCCAGAATTACGCCCTCTATCCCAACATGACTGTCTACGACAACATGGCTTACGGCCTCCGTTGCCATCATGTGAAGGAAGACGAGATCAAGGAAACGGTGAGGAACGCCGCCGAGATCCTCGGGATCACGGATTACCTCGACCGCAAGCCGAAGGAGCTTTCCGGCGGGCAGAGGCAGCGCGTCGCCCTGGGACGGGCGATCGTCCGCAAGCCGAAGGTCTTTCTCCTCGACGAGCCCCTCTCGAACCTCGACGCGAAGCTCCGCGTCCAGATGAGAAGCGAGATCTCGAAGCTCCACGAACGGCTTAAGACGACCTTCATCTACGTCACGCACGACCAGACGGAAGCCATGACCATGGGCAGCCAGATCGTCGTCATGAAGGATGGCGTCATCCAGCAGGTCGACACGCCTCTCAACCTCTATAACCACCCCGTCAACACGTTCGTTGCGACCTTCCTCGGGTCGCCCCAGATGAATCTTCTCGAAGGGAAGCTCGGGAAGCGGGGCGAGGAATGGCATTTCGCAAGCGGCCCCCTCGACATCGCCATCCCCGAGGAAATGCTCCTCCAGATGAACGGTTACGAGGACGGTTTGGAAGTCTATCTCGGGGTCCGTCCCTCGGACATTTCCCTTTCCGAGCGGGGCTTCAAGACGAGAATCGAACTCATGGAGCAACTCGGGAACGAGACGATCCTTTACGTCTATTTGCCAGGGCGGGAGGAACTCTCCATCGTCTCGAGCGCCGACAAGAACCTCCGCCTCATGAGCGGGGACGAGATCAGCATTTCCTTCGATCTGCAGCACATCCACCTCTTCGACAAGGCGACGGGGTCTTCCCTCGTCCAGGCGAACGTCGCGAACGCCATCGAGGTCGAGGCGACGCGCGAGGAAGGGACGATCCACATCGACGGCTTCGAGGTCGACGAGGAGAAGGCGGCGCATTTCCTGGAGGACGATCTCCGGGGCTTGGAACTCCGCGTTTCCTCAAGCGACATCTCCTTCGATCCCCTCCCGGGATCCATCGCGGAAAAAGCGACGATCAAGAAAGTGGTCCCCTTTCTTTCCTACGATGTCGTCTTCGGGACCGTCAAGGGAAAGCCCCTCGTCGCGAAAACGGCGAAGGCCGGCCTGAAGGAAGGCGAGGAAACGACGATCTACATCCCCTTCGAGAAGGCCGAATTCCATAAGGGCGGGCGCAAGGTCTATTCCGCCTTGCTCACCAAGGAAGACCGCGGGGTCGAGGTCTCGATCCGCAAGACGCGTTCCGCCACGATCCTCCTTCTCCCCAAAGGCAGGAAGGCGAAGGACAAGCGTTACCTCGTCGAGAAACGGGAGGAGCTGAACGATTCCGTCGTCCTTCTCCTCAAGGGCTGCAAAACGCGGGAAAAACTCGTCGTTCGCGCCGCGTCCGTCGACGTGTTCGAGGGGCAATCCGTCTTCGCGAAGTGACGATTCCTCCCCGAAAAAGGGTTTCCTCCTTCGGCGAAACAAAAAGACAAAGGCACCGGATGGTGCCTTTTTCGCTCGTTTTGAAATCCCCTTAGCCTGCGCAGGCGAGGCGCGTTACCCAATCGCCGTCCCGTTTGGAGCCTTTTCGGGCAATGGCTCCTTGTTCAACGAGTTTCCAAATGGCCTTCTTCGCGGTGCTTAGGCTCATGCCGATTTCGCGTGCGACATCGGAGGCGGTGGCTTTCGGGTTGGCTTTGAGGCAACGGAGAACCTTCAATTGGGTTTGGTTCAAGGAAGGGCGGGATTCCGCTTCCTTCTTGAGGCTCAATACCCATTCCGGCTCGAAGGCATAAGGAATGGTGCACGTGATGAAGTTCGCGGAAATGTTGAAGGCCTGCTTGCCGTAGATATCGACGATGGTCGGGACCCCATGTCCCGTTTGTTCCGCGTAATCGAGCTGGGTGAATATCGTCTGGAGGGCTTTGTTGACGGGATGGGAATCCCCTTCGAAAAAAGCCTCTTCCGAAAGGCCGAAAGGAAGGCCGCCGTAGGAGACGATCTCGATTCGGTCGGTAAAGATGTAAATCGCGGGAGGGGTGAGGTCATTCCAAGAGTTGTGCAAGCAAGCGTTGATCCACGCTTCCCGGAACGCCCTAAAATCAAACAAGGGGGTGTCCTTTCTCCTCGCTTCGCGAAGATCCACGTTCTTCTCGTTGATGCTTTCCATATAATCCATCGCTTGTTGCATGGCGAGGATCAGACATTTCTTGCCGAAATCCATCCTTTGGGACAAGGATGCTTTGTTCGTTCCGGGGAAACGCGCCACTTTGATGGAAACATCGCTTTCGTCGGAAAGGAGCTCCGCCATTTGGTTGAACCGCCCATCGTCCGTCAAAAGCTTTTTTGACCGGCGCAAACTCTTTTTGCGATTGAAA
>JAEDJP010000051.1 GCA_016296285.1 Bacilli bacterium | reverse complement strand
CGAAACCCTCGACCGTTATATCTTGACCGGAGATGCCCCCGCGGAAACGAAAGCGATCATTGACCGGATGCATGAGAGAAACCTCCACAAACTCCTTCCGATGCCTTCTTTCGATCCATGCGGAAAAGCCTGACAATTCCCAAATGGGCGAAACTAGGCTAGAATAGCCTACGCATGGCAGAATACGAAATGAACTCCCAGCCCAAAGACGCGAAAAAGGGCGGGGCATGGAAATATCTCGTGTACGTCCTCGTCGTCTTGATCGCGACGGGCATTTCGCTTGCCATCTCCCTTTGGAACGACTTCGATTCGGTCGTCCAAACCTTTTCGAGCGCCGATTGGCGTTACGTCCTCCTTGTCTTTGCCGTCGTGATCCTCACCTATCTCATCGAAGGCTTGATCATCTTTGTGTTCTGCCGCCTTTACACCCGAAAATACCGTTATCACCAAGGCCTAGCCTGTTCCATGGTCGGTCAATTCTATAGCGACGTCACCCCGGGGGCGAGCGGCGGCCAAATCATGCAGGTCTATACCTTGAAAAGCCAGGGGATTCTGGTTAGCAACGCCGCGTCCATTATGGTCATGTGGTTCATTTTGTACCAAGTGGCCCTCATCATTTTCGGCGTTTGTTCCTTGTGCTTTGAATGGCAGACCGTTCTATCCCTGAGCCCCGATATCGGTCAGGTATTCGGATCGAGTTGGAACGTCCCGATGTGGCCGCTCATCGTTATCGGCTTCACCCTCAACCTGTCCGTCATCCTCATCCTGTTCGTGATGAGTTACAACCATCACATTCACAATTTCATTTTGCACCACGTCATCGGGTTCTTGGGCAAGATCCACATCCTCAAAAAGCCGGATGAGGTCCGCGAGTCGTTGCGCGTCCAGGTCGAGAACTTCAAGATCGAGTTGCGACGCCTTCAATCGAACATCCCCGTCTTGATTTTGCTCCTTACCCTCTTTTTCATCTTGCTCATCCTGCGTTTCTCCATTCCCTATTTCTGCGGCCTCGCCATGCACGCATGGGGGGCGGATGCCAAATTCGTCTTCTATTCCTTTGACCCGGAGACCCCGTCGATGCTTCGCGCGAGTTTCTACACCTCCTTCCACCAGATGGTCACGGGTTTGATCCCTCTTCCTGGTTCCGCGGGCGTTTCCGAGCTTTTCTACAACCTCATCTTCCAGCCTTTCTTCGCCGGATCCTTCCCCACGACGATCGCGACCCAGATCCTTTGGCGTTCCGCGACTTTCCACCTCGTGCTTTTGGTTTCCGGCATTGTGAGCGCCTTCTATCACAGCCGCGGCGGGGCATCCGTCACCTACGCGAGCCGCAAGACGTTCGTTACCTTGCAGCTTGAAACGTATGAAGAACGTAAACGTTCCTCGGATACGATGTATGAGACATCGCAGTTCTCGCGGCGCGAATTCCAGAGGCGTTTCTCCGGGAATGCCCGGACGCGCACGAGCAAGGAAATCAACATCCCTTACGAAGACGAGCCGAACAAACCCACCGATTTCGCGGCGACCCGCATGAAGATCGCCCCGACGGAAGAAAGGCGATACCTCGAGGCGGAAGTTCCTTCGAACAAGCGGGAAAAGCCGAAAAAGCAGAAACCCAAGAAAAAGAAGAAGTCCTCAAACGCGAGCAACGGGTGGGATACCTGGGAGATTTGACATGAACATCGCCTTGTTCACCGACACCTATCTCCCCGAGATCAACGGGGTCGCCACCTCGACGGATAACCTCGCGACCACCTTGCGCGCCCATGGGCATAAGGTGCTTGTCGTCACGACGAATCCCTTCTCGAACGAAGTCACCTTCGAAGAGGGGCTCATCCGCATCCCCGGCATCCAGATGAAGATGTATTACGGGTACCGTTTCGCCCGCTTTTACAACGAAGCGGCCGCGAAATGCATCGAGCGTTTCCATCCCGACGTCATCCACGTTCAGACGGATTTCAGCATCGGCTTCTTCGGGATGTTCATGTCGCGCAAACTCCATTGCGCCACCGTTTACACCTTCCACACGATGATGGAAGATTACGCCTATTACGTGACGAAAGGCCATTTCGACCGAGTCGCCCGCCACCTCGTCCGCGGCTTCTTCCGAGAACGCACGACCCATTTCGACGCGATCGTCGCTCCAAGCGAGAAGATTCAGGACTATCTTCGCGTCGTTGGGATCGATGCCATCGTTTACGTCATCCCGACCGGCATCGACTTTGACCGGTTCGCCATTCAAAAAGAAGACAAGAAGGAGACGCGTGCCCTCAAAGCCAAATTCGGGATTCTCCCGAACGAGTTCGTGATCCTCTCCCTTGGCCGCGTCGCGAAGGAAAAATCGATCGATGTCCTGTTACGTGGTTACCGGCGCTTTCTTGATCGCGGGGAACCCGTGCCCACCCGTTTCGTCATCACGGGCTGGGGGCCCGCGGAGAAGGAACTCAAGGACCTTTCCCATACCTTGGGGCTCGAGAACAAGGTCGTCTTCACGGGAAAGGTTTCCCAAAACGAGACGCAGAAGTATTACCATCTCGCCGATTGCTTCGCTTCCGCTTCCATCACGGAGACGCAAGGCCTGACGTTCATGGAGGCCATGGCCGCGTCCGTCTTGACGCTTGCCCGTTACGACGACAACCTCGTCGGGACGATCCAAGACGGCAAAACTGGTTTCTTCTTTTTCGACGAGCACGATTTCTCGGACAAGCTGAACCATGTCATCGCCCTTGATGGCGCGAGCAAGGAACGCGTCCGGAAGAACGCCCTTTCCGCCGTCGACATCTATTCCCTCGAGCATTTCTACGAAAACATCATGGAGGTCTACACCCGTGTCTGCCGTCAAAACTGGTAAATCCATCGAATCCATCGCCTACAAGAAAGCGGGCGTTTTGCTCGTCCTTAGCGACGGGGAGAAGCTGAACCTCACCCCGGATTCCTTCACGGAGATGCCCCTTTACGAAGGGAAATCCCTGTCCGAGAAAGAATATGCGAAACTCGTGTCCTTGTCTCAAAGCGACGTCTATTACGCCTATGCCTTGAAACTGTGCCTCAGCGACACCAAAACCGTCGCGGAGGTGCGCAAGAAACTCGAGGCCAAAGGCGCCTCGAAAGAGGTCGCTCGTTCCATCCTTTCCCGCCTCAAGGAAGCGGGATTCCTCAACGACGCCCTTTACGCGAAAGTCTACGCCTCCGACATCGCCTCCCTTCGTTGCTATGGCAAGAAACGGGTCCTTTACGAACTCCGGAAACGCGGCATTTCGGACACGATTCTTTCCAAGCTTTCCTTCCCTTCGGAAGAGGAGAAGGATAAGGCGGATCGTTACGCCGCCATCTTGAACAAGAAGGCATCCAAGGTCCCGAATTCCAAAAAGAGGATGAAGATGATCGAAGGCCTCATGGAACGAGGCTTCGACGAGGATATCGCCCGCGAGGCCGTGAATGACGTCGCGACGACGAACGACCCAGAAGAAGAACGGAATGCCCTCACCCGGGATTATTTCGCCCTAAAAATCCGTTACGAGAGGAAATACGACGGGTACGAGTTGCGCGAGCGCATCCTAAGCGCCTTGATCCGCAAGGGCTACCGCTACGATGACATCAAAGAGCTTGAGGAGGATAATGGCAATGATGATTAAGGATTTGACCGATGGGACGCAGGTGTATGGCCGCTACCTCATCGCGGACGTCAAGAAATGCGTCTCCAACGCGAATAAGCCGTATTTGAGCATCACGTTCCAAGACGCCAGCGGCATCATGGAAGCCCGCAAATGGGATGTCCTTCCTGGGGATGAGGAACTCGTCCAGAAAGGGACGGTCGTTTACGTTGTCGGGAACGTCCTTTCCTATGGGAATCGCCTGCAGATGAAGGTCATGAGCCTCGAGAAAGTCGATGACACCCACATCGATTGGTCCGCCTATATCCCAAGCGCCCCCGTCCCCGAGAAAGAACTCGAAGCCAAGCTCGATGCCTATCTTGACTCGATTGAGGACGAGGCCATCCGGTTCCTCGTCATCCGCTTGCTTGAGAAATACAAGGACAAATACTTGCATTGGCCCGCCGCCTCGCGCAACCACCACGCGTTCGTTTCCGGCCTCCTTTACCACAGCGTCACGATGGCGGATCTCGCCGCCAAGGTGTGCCGCGTCTATTCCTCGCTCAACCGAGACCTCATGATCGGGGGCACCCTCATCCACGACATCGGCAAGGTGATGGAACTTTCCGGCCCGAACGCGACGTTCTACACCATCCAAGGAAGGCTTGTTGGCCACATCTCGATTGGACAGGCCGAGGTCCGCGAAGCCGCGAAGGAGCTCGGGTATTACGCGATCACCGAGCTGCCGCAAGCAGAGCAAGATCGCCTTGCCAAGGAAAACGCCCCGGAATTCCACCGTTACGAAATCGCCTTGCAAATGGAGCACATCATCCTCTCGCACCATGGCAAATACGAATTCGGGTCCCCGGTCTTGCCTTTGACGAGGGAAGCCCTCGCCATCAGCCTGATCGACGATTTCGACGCGAAGATGCTCGTGCTCGACAATGCCTACTCGGGGGTCAATCCCGGCGAGCCGACCGGTCGTATCCTGTCTCTCGACGGCCGCTATTTCTATCTGCCCCGCGACGCCAAGACCGAGCACGCCCCCTATGGGACGAGCCTCGAAGAAGAGCTGCGCGATCTCGACGAATAAAAACCCGGGTCCGAAAACCCGGGATGGAAGGGAGGCGCTCGCCTCCTTTTCCTTATTCCTTGATGCCTTCTTTAATCACGCACGCAAGACGCGGGAGGTCGACGGAGGAAATGTCTTGTTCCTTCATCGTGACTTGGAAGCCGCTGTCTTTGCCATAGCGCGGGATGACGTGGACGTGGAAATGGGGAACGCTTTGACCGGCCTCGCTTCCGACGTTGCTCAAGATGTTCACGCCTTTGGCCCCGAGCATGCTGATCTGGGCTTGCCCGATGCGCTGAGCGACCGCGAAAACCTTGTCGATGGTTTCTTTGGGGGCGCTTAGGAAGTCGCTGCAATGGGCCTTTGGGATGACCAAGGTATGGCCTTTGGTGGTTTGGGAAATGTCAAGAATCGCGAGAACGTCGTCGTCCTCGTAGACCTTGGCGCACGGGATTTCCCCGTCGATGATGCGGCAGAAGATGTCTTTCATGAGTCCTCCTAACGATGAAGAAAGGGCAGGAATGAATCCTGCCCTATCATTATAGTCCAATTCCTTAATCGAAGAGATCCGGGAAGGTCGTTTCGAAGTAAGAATAGATGTCGTCGTCGTGGAAGTCCATGGACATGGCTTCGACGTAGTGCTGGCGGGCGGCTTTCTTGTAGGAGTCGCCGTCGGCGATGAGGTCCGCGACATTCCAGACGATTTGGTTCAAGGTCTCGCCTTGGCTGCCATCGCTCGGGCGCTTGGCGTAGGAGGAATCGGAGTCCTCGACGTCCTGGACGAGCTTGGTCGCCTTGACCGCCTCGTCGACGCGGACGATGTACCAGGTCTTGCTCGAGTCATCATACATCGCGTACGGATATTCTTCGCCGCTTTGGAAGGTCTCGGGACGGAGATAGTACTCGCCTTGAACGCGCCAGGTGAAGTTCGCCTTGACGGTCGTATCAGCCGGGGTCGATTCGTATTTCGGATCGTCGACCTCGTTCGCGACTTGGGTCTTGAAGAGGCGGGTTTTCATCGTGCTCGGGAGGTCGCTGAGGCCGCTCGAGGTGTACCAGCCACGGGTGACTTTGGAGGCCGCGAGGATGTCGCGGGTCTTCATGTCGAGGCCGGTCGCTGCGCTATAGGCGCCACCGCTCGTGAAGTCGGTCGAGGTGCCTTCTTCCCAACGGGAGGTGTTGATCTTGCTGTAGTCGTCGAGCAACTGGCCGTAGGTGGTTTCGCGATAGGAATTCACGACGCCACTCGGGGTTTCGACCGCGATCGGGTTGAAGCCGGCATCCGCGTAAATCGTGTCGGCGAAGGCCTTCTCGACGGGATCTTCGACGATGCCCTGATAGAGCTTATCGAGGAAGTCGAGCTTCTTGTAGGTCGCGGCTTTCTCGCCGAGGGCGGAATCCGCCTTGGAGAGGACGAGCTTGCAGTAAGAACGAACGAGGGAACGGGTCGAGTCCTCGAACTTGTCGAGGTTCGGGAGCGCGACGTATTCGACCTTGCGGGCGTAGGAACGGCCGAGGGTGCCGTAGTTCGTGTCGATCAGGTATTGCTCGACGAGAGCCTTGCGGTAGGCGTTCGGGAGCAACGCGCGGGCGATATAATCCTTGTAATAATCGCGGAAGGCGCCGAACTCGGAGACGTGGAAGAAGCTGAGGACATCTTGGTAGGTGTGCTCGCCACGGACGAGTTTCTTCGCGTAGGTCGCGGTCTCGGGGAAGGAATAGAGGTCGCCTTGCTGGGCTTTGACGAAGAGCTTTTCGTCAAATTCCTTGTTCTTCTGGTAGGTCGAGTTGTTGACGGCCGTCCAGAAGGATTTCATGATCGAGGTTTTGATGGAATTGTAGAAGTCCTTGGCTTTCGCGGTGTCGAGGACATCGTCTTCGCCGACGAAGGCGCTCGGCTTGACGCCGGCCTTGAGGGTGCCATCCGCCTCGTAATCCTCGTAGAAGTCGCCGAAGTAGCTCTTGGCGTAGAGGAAGAGGATGTTGTTGAGGATGCGTTCGCTGTTGGAATCGCCGGAAGTGACGACGTCGTCATAGAGGTCGCCGAGCTTGTTCGCGAAGATGTCGGCGTTGTTGAGGATGACTTCGTCGCGATCGGCGGAAGCAAGATCCATTTCGACGTCGCAGGAAGCGAGGCCGAGGGTCATCGCGGCAAGGAAGGTCGCGGAAAGGGTACGGGTGAATTTCATGGTTGCTCCTCCTTGATTAACGCTTCTCATAGCAGGCGCCGCCATTGCCCCAGGCGTTGACCTTGTTCTTGGCGTCCTCGGTGTTGTAGAGGATGGCCGCGGCTTCGGTGATGAGCTTTTGGTCGCCCTTCACGCGCAAGGCACGGGATTCATCCTCGCGGACGAGGAACTCGGCGTATTTGGTCCAGGAGTCATCCAAGGACTTCCGGGCGTCTTCCGAGGCTTTCCGACGCTTTTGCTGCGAGTAGTTGTAGATGTTGTCGACGACTTTCTTGACGCTCGCGTTCGCCGTGTTGAATTCGGCGCCCGTGTCAGCGACGAGCTTCTGGACCTCATAGGTTTCCATGATGTCGCTGTTGAAGCCCGAAACCGTGCTCTTGAACTTGTCGATGTTCTTTTGGTAGACGGTCTTGTCGGCGACGAGGCCCTGCGAGATGAGGGTCGTCTTGTTCTCTTCCGCGCCACCCTTGACGTAGGTCGGGTAAGAGGTGCTGGTGCTCGGGTTCTCGAAGGTGAAGTATTCGGAGAGGTTCGTGATGTCCGCGGTGCCCTTGTTGGCGGTGTAGTAGGCCTCGTCGTTGGAAACGATCTTGTTGGCCTCGATGCGGGTGCCATACTCGGAGAGCGGGGAACGATCGACGACGATGAAGTGGATGCCCTTGGTGCCGGAATCCCCGCGGACGGCGAGGATGATCTGGCCCTTCTCGTTGGTGAGGACGTTCGTGGCGGTGCCGCTTGCGTCTTTCACGTTCGGGAGAATGCCCTTGGTGTCGTATTGGAAGCCGGGAAGCGCGGCATAGCCCGCGTCCACGGTACCCTTCCAGCTCGCGAGCTCGGCGCTCATCTTGTAGGCGCCGCTCGCTTCGACGTAGGAGGCGCCGATGGTTTCGGCGACGCTCGTGTTGAACCCGGATTCGACGACGTCATTGTAGGCGATGCGGTTCGGGGTGATGACGGCGATGCGGTGGGAGTTGAAGTACTTGTTCCAGATGACGTTGCGCGGCATGTAGGCCGTGTTGCCGTCGTTGACTTTGAAGGTCTGGCTCGGGAAGTTCTTCTGGACCTCGTCATTGGCGAGGGCGACGGCCGCGCCGAAGGGGATTTGGCCGATTTCGCCGAAGACGCCGCTTGCGGAAGTCGCGTCGCTCAAGGGTTTCTCCTCGCCCTTGGCGTTGCGGTAGGTCGCCTCGCTCGAGAACTTGAGGTTCGCGGCGAGGGAAGAAGAGGCGTTCTGCTGATTGAACAAGGTGTCGTACGCGTAAACGCCATACTGGAAGCCTTGGACGAAGGACGTATCGATGTCCATGACGCCGAGGTTGCCATAAGATTCGCCGGAACCGGTGTCTTTGGAATAGGTCTTGGCGAGGGTGCCGAAGCTGAGGCGCTTCTCCCCGACGGAGGTGTGGCCGTAGTGGCTATCCTCGGTGTCGGAGCCCGCCATCATGAGGATGACGTCGCCAAAGGTCTTGGCCTCGGTTTCGCTGAGCGGGGTGCTCGTGGCGTCGGATTCGTTCGCGCCGCTCGCTTCCAAAAGGATGTGCGAGACGTTGTAGGGCATGCGGGTTTCGATGTAACCGGCGCTCCCCTTGCCGAAGTTGGCGTCGGCCGGGAAGAAATCGGAGCCGTCATCGCGCTTGCCGTCGCGGATGTACTTGAGGTTGTCGCCCGCTTTGTAGTCCTTCTCGAACTTCTCGAGCTCGGCAGCGTAAAGCTTCTTTTGGTAGAGCTCTTCGACGTTCTTCACGTCTTCCCCTTGGAGAAGGGTCTCGAGCTCGGCGGCATAGGTGGTTCCGTTGTTGTTGGCGTTGCTCTGCGCCTGGTTCTTGATGGCTTCGACATCGGTCGAGGCTTTTTTCTTGAGTTCCTCAATGTCGCCGCTTCTGCCTTCATAATACTTGCGGATCAAGATTTCCTTAACTTTGCTGAAATCCGTGCTCGCGGTGGACACGCTGTCTTGGTAATCTTCGAAGAGATCCTTGGCAGAATATTCCGTCCGCGTTCCGTCTGCGTTGGTGAATGTGATGGCGACACCCTCTTTGTAACTGGTTTCGTTGCAGCCCGCGAGAGTAGCGATTGCTGCGAGGCCAGTTGCAATGGTGAGGAGTTTTCCTTTTTTCATGTGGATTCGTTCCTCCTTCGTCTGAACGTAGCGCCAAAATCTTATA
>JAEDJP010000050.1 GCA_016296285.1 Bacilli bacterium | reverse complement strand
AGAAGCAACAAGAGCAAAAACTGCTTTCATAAATGCCAATTCTTTAAATTAATAAGAAGATTTAATAAATGAATATGCAAAAACTGCACGTCATATTTAGGAATTTGTATTAGAATAGAAGAAAAGAGGTCAAAACATGACATTGAAAGAGATCCGAAAGACGTATCGCCTTACCCAAAAGGCGGCGGCGAAGATCGTCGAGGTTTCCTTGCGCACCTACGCCGAATACGAGAAAGACGAGAAAGCCGCGAACCCCTTGAAGCTCGAGAGGATGAAGGAAATCCTTTTGGAGCACGCCGCGAAAGACCCGACCGTTCTCAAAGACAAAGTCCTGCTCATCACGGGCGGAACCGGCTCGTTTGGCCATGCCGTCGTCGACCGCTTCCTCGAAACGGACATCCGCGAGATTCGCATTCTTTCGCGCGACGAGAAGAAGCAAGACGATATGCGCAAGGCCTACAGCAACCCGAAACTCAAGTTCTATATCGGGGATGTCCGGAATCTCGATTCCATCATCGATGCCTTCCGCGGGGTCGATTACGTGTTCTCCGCGGCGGCCCTCAAGCAAGTCCCGTCCTGCGAGTTCTACCCGATGGAGGCTGTTCGCACGAACGTCATCGGCAGCGATAACGTCATCACCGCCTGCGTCCGCAACCACGTGAAAAAGGCGATTTTCCTCTCGACGGACAAAGCGGCTTACCCCATCAACGCCATGGGGATCTCGAAAGCCTTGATGGAGAAAAACGTCATCGCTCGCAGCAGGCAGCTGCTCCCGGGGGATACCGTCCTTTGCCTCACCCGTTATGGGAACGTCATGGCAAGCCGCGGATCCGTGATCCCCTTGTTCTTGAACCAGATTCGCGAAGGGAAGCCCATCACGATCACGAACCCCGAGATGACGCGCTTCATGATGACCCTCGACGATGCGGTCGATTTGGTCCTTTACGCGTTCGAAAACGGGGAACAGGGTGACCTCTTTGTCCAAAAAGCCCCCGCCGCGACCATCGAGACCTTGGCCAAGGCCGTCCTCTCTTTGACCGGCGCGAAAACCGGGGTGACCTATATCGGAACGCGCCACGGCGAGAAGCTGTTTGAGACCCTCGTCACCCAGGAAGAGATGCTCAAATCCGTGGATATGGGCAACTTCTTCTGCGTGAAAGCCGATAACAGGGACCTCAATTACGACCAATATTTCACGAAAGGCAACCAAAAGCTCAACCTCGGGGAATCCTACACGTCCCACAACACGGAACGCCTGGATGAGGAAGGCATGAAAAAACTGCTCAAGAAACTCGAGCTTTTCGGCGGCCCCGTCCGTCAGCATGACTAAAGGAGGGGAGACAGATATGCGTTTTCAGGATAATGGCAAGCTCAAACTCATGATCATCGTCGGGACGCGACCCGAGATCATTCGCCTTTCCTCGGTCATCAACAAGGCCCGGGAATACTTCGACACCCTCCTTGTCCATACGGGCCAGAACTACGATTACAACCTCAACGGCATCTTCTTCCGCGATCTGAACATCGATCCTCCCGATCTCTATCTCGATGCGGTTGGCAAAGACCTTGGGGAAACCATGGGGAACATCATCGCGAAGAGCTATGAGGCGATGGTCGAGACGAAGCCCGATGCGGTTCTCGTTCTCGGGGATACGAACAGCTGCCTCTCCGTCATCGGGGCGAAAAGATTGCATCTTCCCATCTTCCACATGGAGGCCGGGAACCGTTGCAAAGACGAATGCCTGCCGGAAGAAACGAATCGCCGCATCGTCGATATCATCTCGGACGTGAACATGGCGTATAGCGAGCACGCGAGGCGTTATCTTGCTGATTGTGGCTTGCCCAAGGAAAGGACCTTCGTTACGGGTTCCCCGATGGCGGAAGTCTTGTCCAAGCATCTTCCTTCGATCGAAAAGAGCGACATCCTCGCGCGCCTTGGCCTCGAGAAAGGGAAATACATCCTCTTGAGCGCCCATCGCGAAGAGAACATCGACACCGACAAGAACTTCCAATCGCTTTTCACCGCGATCAACGCCTTGGCGGAAACGTACCAAATGCCGATCCTCTATTCTTGCCATCCGAGAAGCAAAAAGAAACTCGAGAGCTCCGGCTTTGCCCTGAACCCCCTCGTGAAAATGCATGAGCCCCTCGGCTTTCATGATTACAACAATTTGCAGATGAACGCCTTCTGCGTCGTGAGCGATTCCGGGACCTTGCCCGAGGAGAGCTCGTTCTACGCTTCGATCGGGCGGCCGATTGCCGCGGTGTGCATCCGGACTTCGACCGAACGCCCGGAGGCGATGGATAAAGCGTGCTTTGTGCTCGCGGGCATTTCGACCAAGAGCCTTCTTCAGGCCGTCTCGGTCGCCTTGATGAACAAGGACGGTTGCCTCCCCGTTCCCGATTACCTAGACACGAACGTCTCGGACAAAGTCATCAAGATCGTGCAATCCTACACGGGCATCGTGAACCGGATGGTCTGGAGGAAAGACGTCGAATGAAGGTCCTCGTGACGGGGGCTTCCGGGTTTTTGGGAACCCACGTTTCGCGCGAACTTGCCCGTCGAGGGCATATCGTTTTGCCTTTCGACGTGGATTCTTCTCCCGAATCCTTGTCCAAACTCGTGGAAGAGTCCGATTTCATTTTCCATCTTGCAGGGGTCAACCGTCCCCGGGATTCGCGGGAATTCTACGAAGGAAACGCGGGCCTAACGGAGCGACTTGTCTCCCTCGTGAAAGAAAAAAGAAGGGGGACACCCATCCTTTTTTCGAGTTCGATCCAAGCCACGAAGGACAACGATTACGGGAAATCCAAGAAGATGGCCGAGGATGTTCTTTTTCAAAGCGGTCTCCCCGTTTACGTCTATCGCCTTTCCAATTTGTTCGGGCGGGGCGGCAGGCCGAATTACAACAGCGCCGCGGCGACGTTTTGCTTCAACATCGCCCATGACCTTCCTGTCGCGATCAGCGACCCCAAGATCGTAATTGGTTACCAATTCGTCGAAGACGTTGCCCGCGCTTGGGCGGACCTCCTTGAAAGCGATGCCCTTCTCGGTTCGAAGGAACCGCTTGGTTTTGCCCCGGCCTATCCTTGTTCCCTCGGGGATCTCGTTACTTTGCTCCAGGGAATCAAGAACGCCGTTGCCTCCCCTTCCCATTTGCCAATCATCCATGACGATTTTGAACGGAAGTTGTTCAAGACGTTCTGTTGGTATCTTTCTGACGAGGGTTCTTCTTTCAATTACTCATGTGACGCGCGCGGGAGTTTCGAGGAAATCATGAAATCCTCTCGACTGGGCCAAATCAGTGAGAACATCACGCGCCCGGGCGAGCAAAAAGGCGGGCATTACCATACGCGGAAAGAGGAGATCTTCTATACGGTTCAGGGTAAGATTCTGGTTCGTCTGCGAAGCCTTGGATCCCGAGCGGTTGAGGAAATCGTCCAAAAAGGGCCTCCCAGCCCTTGCCTTTCCATTCCTCCAAACGTTACCCATGATCTCGTGAATGTGGGAACAGGGGATGCGTTGACCCTGATGTGGATCAGCGAGATTTATTCTCCCGACACCGCGGATACGTACCGCGAACCCGTCGAACTGCGCTGAACAAAAAAGCCCGGCAGGAAGTCCTGACCGGGCGTTTTCGTTTGTCTCCTTAGTTCGGGCGCATCGTCTTCATGGAGAGCCACATGAGACGCATGCCGAAGAGGAAGATGAAGAGCATGAGGGAGAATTGCGTCAAGAAGAACCCGAGGATGAGCGAGAGGAGCGCGGGGGCGAGACCTGCCCAATAGGCGATCTTCTGCGTTTCCCAGAAGGTGTAGACGCGGAAGGGGTTGCGCTTGCCGCGGGTGAGCAAGAAAATGACGAGGCCGAAGATGATCTCGAGACCCGCGTAAATCGCGAGGACGATGCCCGCGTAACTCCAAGAGCTGGAGAGTTTCTGGCGGTTCGTGGCCGTCACGATGATTTGACGGTACTGCTCCGTGACGGATTTCTTGAGTTCCTCGCCCGTGAGGGGGTTGCCTATGTTGTCGCGGTCTTTCGTCGCGATGGCCGCGAAGTTCGTGCCCTCGAGGTCGGCGTTGCTCCCCGTGATGGTGGAGCCGGAACCGGCGGCGTTATAGCGGCCGATCATGATGGAATCCTGGCCAAAGGCGATGAAGTTCGTGGCGTATTTCGCGTCTTCGGCGCCATAGCCTTTGCGATATTCGTCCTTGTAGGGGTTCTTCCCGCTCGTGATGCGGGTGAAGAAGATGGAATCCTCGACCACGAGACCACCGACGACCGAGGAATTGACGAATGCCTCGAACATGACTTTGTCCTGGGCGGAGGAATAATCCGCGTACCACGTCGAGGGGCTGGTGTCCCCGGGAACGGTGTAGGTGATGTCGTTCCACTTCTCATTGACGGTCGGGTGGCCGTCTTTGATGGTCAAGACGACGCCGTTGTCGGCAAGGGCTTTCGAGAAGTTCGTGAGTTCTTGGTCAAGGGAATAATTCGGAGAGTTGAGGACGCTGTCGCCGTAATTGACCTGCAAACGGGTCACGAGATTCGGGACATCCGCGAGGACGATGGAAGCGAGGGCAAGGCCAACCGCGAGGAAATTCCACCAGAATCCGTGGTATTCGCGGGAGGCTTTGACGCAGGCGTCGTTGTTGATAAGGGTCATGAAAGACGTCTTGAGCTTGTCTTTGGTCTCGGGGGACATCTTCTTCTTGGCCTTCTTCGGCTGCTGCTTGACCGCCGTGGCCTTAATGGGTTTCTTTTTCTTTTTCTTGTTGGGCATTTGGGGTTCTCTTTTGCTTAAAGCAAAATAAACAATACACGAGATGGGCAATTTTGGAAACAAAAATCCCTTGTCAAAGCCTAATTTGCAAACGGGTGGTGACTTTCGCTACGTGGTATAATCCGCTTGCCCAGGAAGGATGGGCATACAATGACCCTTCCCGGGGAATGTGGCAGATTGACTTGGCGGTCCTGGCACGCTCCCCCGGAAGAGCCGACCGCCAAACACATGAAAAACAAAGCAAAGAAGCCGCGCTTTTCGTCGCTCCGGCAGTTTTCCTGGTCGGGGAGCGGCGACAAGGGCGAGGACGAGGAGCTCATCGAATCGACCGTTTTGGAATGGTATGATCAGAAGCAGGGGAAGACGTCGCCGGGGAATCCGCCCTCGTCCACGACGGCGAGCCGAGCCACAACTCCTTCATCGATGCCCTGGCCCTGAGAAGCGAGGTCCATCCCTCCTCGAAGACCAAAGGGCTGAAGGACGCCGAGAACCCGATGGACCCGATCAACGACATCCACGACAAGATGGAGAAGTTCATGTCCGCCCATCCCGGATACGATAGGTCGCGCCTCCAGGATTGGATGAACCTGTTTTGGTTCGTTTGGTGCACGCCGGGAGACAAAATGGACAAGGTGAAGGCGTTCCTAAAACTGGCGGTTTCGAAGAGAATCCGCATAAAGTACCGAGAGGTCTATGGCAAAAAGTCCGATGAGGAGTGAACTATCGACCACCCGTTTGCAAATTAGGCTTTCCCTTGTCGGCCTTGCTTCTTTTCGATTTCGCGGAAAAGGGACATAATGGAAGGCATGAGAACAAGAGCAGCGAAGGAACGCCGCGCGGGGTGGGCGAGTTATCTCGCTTCCATCCTCATTTTCGCTTCGGTTTTAACCCTCTTCCTGCCGGTTTTGGGTGTTTTGGACGAAAACGGGATCCTCCTGTCCTTTTCTTCGCGCCTTCTTTATTTCGGGGGTTACCAAACGGTAACGGAGGGGGGATTGAGTTATTCCTTCGTTTTCTATCTTAACCCGTATTTCATCGTTGTGCTTGTTTTAACATGCCTTTCTTTGCTGTTCGCGTTGCTTGGCAGGAACTCGCCAACGCGTTTGCTCATTTCGCTGATCGCCCTTGCCTTGGCCGCGATCGGCCTCGGGTTTGCCCCGTGGTTTTGCCTTGCGGTGAATGCTCCGATGCCTTCGGACGGGCTCGTCTATGATTACGGGTTTTTCGTCACGGAATTCCTGTTTGTCTGCGCCGTCATCTTCCTGCTCGTTTTGTGGTTTTGCTCCCGCGCTTTTTGGCGAAAGAAAAAGCAGAAATAACGATAGGTGCCCCTTTTATTTTTGTGAGCTCGCCTCTTGAACGAGTAGGTTTTCGTACATAATATTTCCTTGCGATTCGTCGCGTTAAGGAGGGGTGCATATGGCAAAGAAATCCAAAGCGAAGAAAAAGGTGGAGAAAGCAGCCAAAAAGCACCCCGTCGCCGCGCTTGTCATCATCCTTCTTCTCGCCGCCCTCTGCGTCGGGGGTTATTTTGCCTACCGCTTTTACTTGGAGCAAAACCCCGAGACCTCGTTCGTCTTGAATGGCCCGGACGCCTATACCGTCGCGAAGAATTCGGCCTACGAGGAAAAAGGCGCGACCGCGACCTATAACGGCAAAGACGTTTCCTCGGAAATCGAGACATCTTATACCAAAGACGGAACCCCGTGTGACACGGTCGAGACCGCGGTTCCCGGCGTTTATCAAGTGGAATACGCGATCTCTTATGAAAAGCTCGAAGCTTCCTTGACCCGACTTGTGACCGTGTCGGAGTACGAGACCGCATCGTTCTCCGTTTCCTTCTTGGAACTCGGAAACAAATACACGGGTGACTCGGTTTACATCAAAGCGGGCGATGTCGACATCCTCATCGACGCGGGCAGCAGGCAAAGCTCGGCTTCCGCGATCGGCGATTTCCTCCGCCAACCGGGCAACGTCGAAGACAACAAACTCGAATACGTCATCGCGACCCACGCCCACCAAGACCACATCGCCGGCTTCGTCGGGACTTCCACCGTCCCGGGCATCTTTGACCAGTTCGACACGGGAACCATCATTGATTTTGCGAAAACCGAGGCCACTTCTTCGATTTATTCGAACTACGTTGCCAAGCGTGATGCCGAAGTCGCGTCAGGGGCAAAGCATTACACTGCTCTTGAATGTTATCGCGAGTCCGTTGCCGGGGCCCAAAGGGTTTATGATCTTGCCGCTGGCATCACGATGGAAATCCTTTATCAGAAATTCTACGAGGAAACTGCGAAAGGGAACGAAAACGACTACTCGGTCGCCCTCCTTTTCACCCAAGGGAATAACCATTACCTCTTCACGGGCGATCTCGAAGAAGACGGCGAAGCCTCCCTTGTCGCGGAGAACGCGCTCCCAGAAGTCGTTCTCTTCAAAGGGGCGCACCATGGCTCTTATACCGCGAATTCCGACGCTTTGCTGTCGGTCATCAAGCCCAAGGTCGTTTGCATTTGCTGCTGCGCCGGCACGACGGAGTTCCGCCCGAGCGTCGGCAATGAGTTCCCGGCCCAAAAAGCCATCGATCGCCTCGGCCTCTATACGGACAAGATCTACGTGACGAGCCTCTGGGACCCCGACTCCGCCTCTGGCTTCCGCTCCCTCAATGGCACCATCACGTGCCGGTCCGCATTTGGAAACGGCCTCGGGGATTTCATCGTCCATGGAAGCGTCTCGGACACGATCCTCAAAGAAACGGATTGGTTCAAAGCCAATCGAACGTGGCCAAGCCGTGCATCGTAGACGCGTTCGTGTATAATAACCGGGCCAAGAAGTGTTGCTTGGCCATTCTTTCGTGGGGCCGTAATGGTTTTGACGGGGGAACGTCTGGCTCTGACTGCAGCAAGGTGGCGACTCACCGCCAAAAAACAATAACTGACAACACTGTCAAACCTTGGATGCTCGGTTCCAACAACCGCGTCCTCGCTCGCGCTTAATTTGCACCTGAAATAAGGTTCCGCGCATCGCGGACGAGCACGTCCTACCCCGCGTTCGCGCCTTGGCGGGGATAGGGCGCAACAGAAGGCGATAAGGGTTCGCTCTAACGGAAGCGGGCCACGAAAACCTAACGTTGAGTCGCCGGGTCCTCTTGTCTTGATCCAGCCCGGCGATGATTTGACCAAGACTAAGCTGTAGAGGTCATTGATGGATGTCCTTCGGACCGGGGTTCGACTCCCCGCGACTCCACCAATCGCAAAACAACCGAATGCAATGGGTCCCAAAAGCCCGTGCGTTCGGTTTTTTATGATCAAGCGCCGCCAAAGTAATGACAAGTGATGACAAGTGATGACAAAAATAAAAAGCAATGACAAGTGATGACAAGTGATGACAACTAATGACGGGCGGTGGCGAAAGAATCACGGCGCGCGCGAAGGAGGAACTCCCAAAATGGTTTTAATGCCGTTTTGATTTGAGGGGGTTCTTTTCATGTGACGGTAAAAGAAAGCTGAAAGCAGGGCTTAATTCGGGAATTGCCATCGTGCCGCGTTTGCCGTTTCCTTGAGCGTTTCCCCCGCCATAAATGCTTATCGCTCAAAACGGGCTTCAATATCTCCGCACCCCCTTTATCGAGGGGGTTTCTTTTGTAAAATGGGGGCATGATCAAAACGCAACGCATTCTCTTTTTCGCTTCTTCCCTTCTTTCCATGACGGCTTGTTCTCTCCCCGCCTCGGAAGAGAACGGCTCTTCCGAAGACCCCGCCTCCGAGGCCTCATCCAGCGCCGTTTCCGAGGAATCTTCTAGCAAGGATACCCCCTCTTCTGAACCCGAACCCTCCCGCGAAGAGACCTCATCCAGCGAAGACACCAGCAGCGAACCCGAACCCTCTTCCTCTTCTGGCAAAAGCATTTACGATTGCGTTTCCACCGAGCAAAGGGATCGTTTCATCGCGGACGGGTATCATCCTTTGTTCAAAGACCCGAATTTCAAGAACGGGTTTCAGGTCAGCAGGACGACCACGGACGAAGAAGGTGGGCCTTTCTATCCCAATCCCCTGCGTTTCTATTCCTCCCTTTCTTCCCCGTCTTGGCAGGTGGCCCAGTGGTGGAGTCATTACAACATCTTCGTGAAAGGCTTCACGCATGACGTCTATAACGATGGGCTTGGGCACCGGATCACGTCCAAAGGCGAGACGATCGGGGACGAGTTCGTGCCCGCGAAAGTTTTCGCCGTCGACTCGGAATCCGGCTCCATCTATCTTGAGTGCAATTCCCAAATCGAGTATGACGCCCCCCGTAAATCGGATGAAGGATGGACCCATCTTCTCCTCTCCCAAGGCTTTGACAACGACCTTGTCTATGTTTCCAAAAGCCAATCTATCGTGATGGAGACCA
>JAEDJP010000049.1 GCA_016296285.1 Bacilli bacterium | reverse complement strand
CAATTCGCCCTCGAGGTGAAGAAGCGTTTCAAATTCCTCGATTTCGCTGAAATCATTTTCGTTTCCGCGGTCACGGGTCGCGGCCTCGACCAGATTTTGCCCGCGGTCAATCGCGCCTATGCTTCGGCTTGCCGCAGGGTCCCGACCTCGATCCTCAATCAGATCATCCAAGATGCCCAGAACATGAACCCGACCCCGGAATTCAACCACGGCCGGCTCAAGATTTTCTACGCGAACCAAGTCTCGACGAATCCCCCGACATTTGTGTTCTTCTCCAACGACCCGAAGTTCGCCCATTTCTCCTATACGCGTTATCTCGAGAACCGCCTGCGCGAGACGTTTGATTTCACCGGCACTCCGATTCACATCATCTACCGCGCGAAAAAATAAGC
Organism: Bacilli bacterium; assembly: GCA_016296285.1. Taxonomy (GTDB): domain Bacteria; phylum Bacillota_I; class Bacilli_A; order RFN20; family CAG-826; genus Alloenteromonas. The sequence continues at coordinate 8,923 of JAEDJP010000049.1, read as the reverse complement.
GCCTTTCATTGACCTCAGTCTTTCGCCGATCACGTTTCTTTGCCTTGCCCATTTGGAAACGTTTATCGGGATTCCATGCTTCAAATCGAAAAACCAGCATATTTTGCGAAATGTAAGCGTTTTCATTTGAAAATGGTTCTTCGAAAGATTTGTTTTGCAAAAGTGTCGATGTGGCCTTATATTACAAGTGTTCATACCATCCAGGAGGAGTATCCCATGAACAAAAATGAACTCGTCAGCGCCATCGCTGAAAAAGGCGTCCTCTCCCGCCGCGATGCTGAAGCTGCCATCGACGAAGCCATCGAAATCATCAAAGCCGAACTTTTGAAGGGTGAGACCGTCAAGATTTCCGGATTTGGCATCTTTGCCCGCAAGGAACGCGCCGCCCGGAAAGGCACCAACCCCTCGACCGGCGATAAGATCGACATCGCTGCTTCCTACTCGGTCAACTTCAAGCCGTCGAAAAACCTCAAAGAAGAACTCAACAAGTAATTTCTTCCCTTTGGGTTACCCGCCTTTCTTCGGAGAGGCGGTTTTTTGTCTCTTGGGAGCAGGGGCTATGTTAGAATAACCAACATGGAATTGCCTTCCGTTTTCCTCCGCTACGCCCGTCTTTACGCGGCCCACGGCCATTCCCTCTATCTCATCGGGGGAACGAGCAGGGACCTTCTCCTTGGGAAGGCGCCTTTGGATTTTGATTTCACGACGGACGCGACCGTCGAGGAGGAACGGGCGTTCCTCCCGCCCTTCAACGATCGCTTCGCCCGATTCGGGAGCATCAAGCTCAAAGACGGGGACCTCGAGATCGACATCACGACCTTGCGGGAGGAAAAAGGATACGCGGACCATCGCCACCCGGGGGAAGTCCGCTTCGTCAAAGACCCGGAAATCGATTCCTGGAGAAGGGATTTCACCGTTAACGCCCTTTACATTGATGGAAATGGGAATATCCTAGACTTCCACGGAGGTCTTGAGGATCTGCGCCGAGGCCTCATCCGCTTCATCGGCGATCCGGATGCCCGCGTGAAAGAAGATCCCCTCCGCATCCTCCGCGCGGAACGCTTCGCGAAACGGCTTGGATTCGCCATCGAGGAAAAGACCGCCGAAGCGATGGAGAGGAACCGCTCCCTCCTGTCTTATCTCAACCCCGACAAAGTAAACATGGAAAGGAAAAAACTCTGATATGGCCGCAACCTTGCCAACCGAGGGGATCGACTTCCCCTACTTGCTTCTTGAATATTACAAAAAGCTCGGCCTCACCGAGAAAGAGGTCGCCGTCCTTTTCATGATCAACCATCTGAACAACCAAAAAAACGATGTCGTGACTCCCGACATGCTTTCCATGAAGATGAACCTCTCCACGAGCGAAGCCGACAGCGTCCTTTCGAACCTCGTTTCCCGAAAATTCGTGGAATTCGTCGCGGACAAATCCAAACCTTCGAGTCCTTGGAGAACCTCCCTTGAGCCTCTTTTGAAAGTCCTTTGGAAACATTTCAGCGCGGACGTCGCCCGCGCGAACCAGAACCGTTATGACGCGGAACGGGCGAAAGACCTCGAGGAGATCTATGCCGTTTTCGAGAAGAAGCTTCGGAAGACCCTTTCCCCATTTGACAAAGACGCGATCAATGGCTGGCTTGATGATGGCTATCGCCCCGTCCAAATCAAAGACGCGATGGAAGACTGCTTGCTCGAGGGCAAGAAGTCCATGAAATCGATCGCGAAGCGCCTCCGCATCGTCCGAGCCGGGGACGACATCCGGAAAGAAGGCGTCACCGCGGTGTCCGACAAATGGGACAAGGACATCGAGGAAACCTTGCGCATCGCGAATTTCAATTGGGTGCCAACCGATGAAGGCGGACGTTAAGGCTTTCGCCTCTTTTTTGGAACGCGAATTCCCGGACGCGCATTGCTCCCTCCATTTTTCGAATCCCTTTGAGGCGCTCGTCTCCGTCATGCTTTCCGCCCAGACGACGGATGAGGCCGTGAATCGCGTCACCCCATCTTTGTTTCGGGCTTTCCCGGACGCGCATCAGCTTTCGAAAGCCACTCAAGAAGACGTGGAGACCTATATCAAAAGCCTTGGTCTTTTCCATAACAAGGCGAAGAATCTCGTTGCCTTATCGAAGGTGCTCGTTTCGCAATTTAACGGGGACGTCCCATCGTCTTTTGAGGATTTGGTGAATTTGCCAGGGGTCGGAATCAAGACGGCGAACGTCGTGACCGCGGAGTGTTTCGCGCGTCCTTCCATCCCGGTCGACACCCATGTCGCCCGCGTCTCGAAACGCATGGGGTTCGCCTCGAAGTCGGACGAACCGCCCGTCATCGAGAAAAAGCTTGAGAAGATCTTCCCCCGCGAATCCTGGATTCCCCTCCATCATCGGATCATCGCCTTCGGCAGGGCGACTTGCCACGCCAAAAACCCGGAATGCGAGACGTGCGGATTCAAGGCGTCTTGTCCTTATAAAGCGAAGGCTTCGATCAAGACCGGCAAGTAATCGACGCGAGGATGGTATCCCTCTTTGACGGGATAGCCCTTTTCGAGGAACGTGGCATAAGGAATGCTCGCCCGCGGCTTTTCGCGGTAGAAGGAGCAAAGGAACGAGGCGGGGAGCAAAAACACCTCGCCTTTTTTCGCGAAGCGGATCAAGAAGAAGGCGATGCCTCCTTGGGCGAGAACGCCTTCGAGATGCTCGATCTGCTGAAGGGGGATGTTCGCTAGAGGGAAAGAAGTCGCGCTTTGGGTCTCTTTGGCCTCGAAATCGATATAGTGCCCCTCGTAAACGCCGTTATAGTCCGTCGTGGATTGGGTCTCATAGAAGGCGTCGGTGATCTTCGGGCCTTTCGTGTAATCGACGCGCACGACCTTGATGGGCGTCGGACGTTTTGTGACGAGGCAAAGCCCTTTCTCCTGGTAATAAGCGTTGGATTCGTTGATCGCCGCCTCGAAAGCCATGCCGCGGTTCCCCGGGGCAATCTTCTTTTGGGAAGCGATGGATTTTGGCTTCTTCGTTTGCTTTTTTAGTAGGGTGTCCCCATTATTTTTCGGGGGACGGATTCCCGCGGGATAATGGATCTCGCTCATTCGAGGCTCGCCTCCAAGGCCGCGTCGAAATCGCTGGCGTCGATCGTTTTCTTTTCTTCGAGAAGGCGCAAAAGGATCCGAAGGGGCGCGGGCGTTTTTGGGGAAACGGATAACGTCCTCTTGTAATATTGCGCGAGCAGTTTCTTGTTCGCGAGGACCGCGGAATAGAGGAGCATGAGGTTCTTGGCGTCGTCGACGGCGTCGTGGGCCTTGCCCTCAAAGGGGATGTGGAAGGCTTCGCAAGCGTGCTCAAGCGACATCACGTTGTTCGATTCGCTCCGGAGAAACGTTCCGAGGAATTCGCAATAGTCGAAGGTGCGCTTGGCGATATAAAGCGATTGTTCCATCGAGGCATCCATGTTGTTGTCCGCCGAAGCGATGAACATGTTCGCGTCTTGCGAACCATAGGCGACGAAAAGGGTCTTTTGGAAATCCTTGCCGAGGTACTTGATGAGGCCGTTCAGCATCTCGCGATAGGAGATGCCTTCCTCCCGCACTTTTTTCTCCGTGATTCCCGTGAGTTTCGTGACGAAATGGCCGACCGCGTGCTTGGGACGGACGTAAGCGCGATAAGGGCGGAAGGCCCGTTTGATCGTGCCGTCTTCTTTGACGTGGCATTTATAAGCGCCAATCTCGATGATCTCATGGCTCATCTGCGCGCCTTCGAGATCGATGAAGCAGAGAGATTTCCTGCCCTTCAGAATGTCGTTCAAGGGTTTCATGTCGCGCCAATTATACATTTCCCTTGGGCGGCCGAGGAGGGTAAAGGAGAAAAGATTCGAATTCTTTTCCGTTGGTTTGGAACGAAATGAAAGGCTTTGATTTGCTTCCATTGTTTGACAACCTTGCTGAATCGCCCGAGGAGCGAACGGAAAAAAGCCACCTTCCGACGTAAATCGCAAAAAAAGAGTGAAATTTCACAACATTCCTATTGACGTTTTTTCGCCCGGTCTTTTGATAGGAGCATCACGTTATTGAAAAAAGGAGTGATGACATGAAAAACACAAGTAGAATTGCCGCGTTCTTGCTTCTCGCGTTGCCTTTGGCGTCCTGCGGTTCGCCCGAGGCTGCCTCGAGCTCGTCGAAGCCTGCCAGTCTGAGGCCGACCTTCGACTCGATTCAGGAAAAGCTCGCCCTTCATTCCACGATCACCGACTATTACGCCGGCGAGGATGGAGGCTGGGAAGAAGCCTCCGTCGCGGATGCCTATTCGGTCTATACGCCGGAATATACCTATTACGAAGAGACGAGGGACGGCACTTGGGGCTATGCCCGTTACGACAAAGACAATTGGGGATATCTCGTCACCGCGAGCCTTGATCCCTTGACCAACGAGGTCGTCGAGGACCCGGTCCTTCTTGGGGGATCCTATGCGGCCTATAAAGACGTTTTCGATTCGCCGTTCCCCTATGCCGAGGATCTCTTCGACGTCGTCGACACTGACGACGGCGTCGCCTTCTCCCTTGCCGAGCCGGAATACTTCGCGGTGGAAAAATTCGCCTATATCACGATGCTGGGCACCGGCGGCCTCAACCTTGTTTCGCTTGAACTCGCATATGACGGTTCGGCGATCACGGCGATCGATGCCGTCTATGAAGACGAATATGGCTGGCAGCGCACGACCTTCCACGGGGATGTCGTCAATGCTTCCGAGGTCGAAGTCGTCGCCTATCCCACCCCGGTGGCAGAAGCCGCTGGGCAAGACGCCCTGTCCGCGAAACTCGCCGAGATCCGCAACCTCAACTACACCCTGACCGTCAAAGCGACCCTCGGGGATGAGGAAGTGAACGGCAAAGTCAGCATGACCCCGACCGGTTATTACACCGAACTCGACCCGTCGATGCATGAATTCGATTGCGATAGCGGCCGTTACGACACCCCGAACGGTTCCCAGAAATACATGAATGTCGATGGTGCTCTCGAGGATTTCGGCCTCCCGCTCAAAGGGTACACCACCCAATCGATTTACGGCGGTTATTGGTCGTTCACCGGCGACGTCTTCGAAGTCGCGGAAGACGGTTCCTATGTCCTTCCCGCGATCACGGGCCTCTATGACGCCGTCACGACGTCCCTTCTCCACGAATCCTTCAACCTCTACATCGGCGGCACCCCGGATGCCGGTTCCCTCGTCCTCAAGATCGAGGGCGAGGACCTCGTCTACACCTACACCAGCGCCACGTGGGACGGCCCGATGACGGTGGAAGGCAGGGTCAGCAACATCGGGACGACCGTCCTCCCCGTCGACGTCGCCGCTTCCAAGGCCTATGTTCCTTCCACGACTTGGACGGAATACCTCACCAAGGAATGGCTGGATGACGGCCTTGAAGCCTTGGCTGCCTTAACCGGAGATCAAGCCGACGTGGTCCCGTTCCACGAGATCGGCATGGGCTACAACATGGAATACATCACCAGAGGCTATTCCTATCCTGATGGAAGCGAGGTCGAATTCATCCACAGCTTCTCTTTCACCGCCCAGGTCGCGGACACCGCCCAAGCGGTCGAATACTATGAACTCTACGTGGCCGACCTGCTCGCCGATTCGCATTACTCCTACGATTCCTTCGCCGACAAATACGTCTATTCCGTCGACGACGCTCCCCTCTTCTCGGTGAAACTCACGATTTTGAGCGGCGTCCAGACCTACGTCGGAGTCATGGATTTCTGCCTCGACGTCACCGTCACGAACGAGAACGAGCCGGAAGCCCCTGCTTGGTAATCGGAACCCCTCATCCTCATGGCCCGAACATCGCGTTTGGGCCTTTTCTTTTCCCGCCCGTTCCAAAATGGGAGAATCTCATCACAAAGCATGTGCCGGACCCTGCGATTCGATTGTATTTCGCTCCTTTTTGGATATAATCCAATAAGAGAGGTTTTATGGACGACAAATCGCTGAACTTCAACGCGGAAAAGATACTCCACACGGCCTTTACGCCGAACGTCAAAGGATATGATCCGGACGAAGTCGATACGTTCCTCGACAAAGTCATCGAGGACTATCGTTCCTACGGGAAATACATCCAAGACGCCCAAGCGTATATCCAGTCGCTCGAGACGAAACTGCACCAAGTTCAAGCGGATTGCCGCGACAAATCCAGGGACCTCGCAAAGGCAAGCGCGAGAGTGAAAGGCATCAAGGATGACCAAAAGGTCTCCGCCTCGAACATCGACTTGCTTCAGTATATCGACCGCTTGGAACGCGCCTTGTACCAAAAAGGCATCGATCCGACGCAGCTCAAGTACTGAGAAACCAATCCGGCCCGGACAGCTGCTCCCAAAAGGAGAGGAAAGTCCATGCTCGCACCGCCTGTGATGGCGGTAGTGATTGCGGTGGGGGAACCAATAACCCCACGTGCGGTAGCGCGCAACGGCAGGCGAAGGACCCCCGTGGCCCAGAGCCCCTAAACGTACCACAGAGACGAGCTTGGTGGCGACATCAAGATGAAACGAGGCAAACCCCGCAAGCGAGAAACCCAAATTTGGTAGGGGAAGCGGCCAAGGCGAACCGAAGCCAAGGCAGCCAGGGAAACCTGAGACAAATTGCTGTCCTCGACAGAACATGGCTTACAGGGCCGGATGCTTTTCATGGGAGAAATCGGAGAAGAATGAAGATCAACATCCCGACGAAAATCACGTTGGCGAGGATCGTCCTCGTCGTCGGACTTCTCATTTATCTTTTCGTGTGCCAGATCCTCGGGAACCTCGGCCAAATGCCGGACGTCGTCCTCGGGAACACCGGCATCCACCTCACCTATCTCATCGCCTGCGTCGTTTTCGTGGTCGCCGCCGCGACGGACGCGGTCGATGGCTATTTGGCGCGCAAATGGCACCAGGTCACGGACCTCGGCAAATTCTTGGACCCGATCGCGGACAAGATGCTCGTCAATTCCTTGCTCATCTTCCTCTGCGTTCCCTCTTCCTTCGCGAGCGGCCAAATGACGATTCCCGTCTTTTGCGTCATCTTGATGGTTCTCCGCGATCTCGTCGTCGACACGATGCGCTTCGTGGCGGCTTCCAAAGGCGAAGTCGTTGCCGCGAACATCTTCGGCAAGCTCAAGACCGTTTTCCAGATGGTCGCGATCCCGGTTTGCCTGCTCAACGGGTTCCCCTTCTCCTATCTAGGCGGCCCCGCCCTCTACGATGGGGCCCACATCCTGGTCTATCTTGCGACGCTCATGTCCCTCGTGAGCGGCGTCATCTACGTCGTCCAAAACCGTCACGTTCTCAAAGAGAAGGAGGCTCCCCATGCCGAAAATTGACGAAATGCTCGTTGCCCTCGGGAAACGGGGCTTGACCCTCGGTTCCGTCGAAAGCCTGACCGCCGGGCTCTTCGGGGCCAGTGTTTGCGAAATCCCTGGGGCCAGCGCTGTCTACAAAGGCGGTCTCATCACCTATAGCCCCGCTCTCAAAAGCATGCTTGCTCACGTGAATCCCGAAACGATCGCACGCCATGGCGTCGTCTCCGCGGAAGTCGCGAAGGAGATGGCGATCGGAGGACAAAAGGCCCTTGGCGTCGACATCTGCGTCTCTTGCACGGGCAACGCCGGCCCGACCGCCGAAGAAGGCGAGGCCCCGGTTGGCCGCGTCTATCTCGGCCTTTGTTTCAAAGGGTCCGTCTGGACCATTCCCCTCGATTTCAAGGGCGAGAGGAACGAGGTGCGGAAGAAAGCCGTCGCCTCGATGGTGTCGTTCGTTTCCTCGCTCCTTGCGATGCCGGAATGAAACGCGCGGGAAAAATCGAGTGATATTTGGGTATAAATAAGTAGGAGGAACCTGTCCCATGGCCAATAAAGAAGAAAACCTGAACAAGGACAAAGCGCTGGAGGAAGCGCTCAAAAATATCCAGAAAACCTACGGCAAGGGATCCGTCATGCGCCTCGGCGAACGGACCCGCGTCGACGTTGATGTCATTCCATCCGGCTCGATTTTGCTCGACAATGCCCTCGGCGTCGGGGGATATCCCCGCGGCAGGATCATCGAGGTCTTCGGCCCGGAATCGTCCGGCAAGACCACCCTTGCCCTCGAAGCGGTCGCGGAAGCCCAAAAGAAAGGCGGTCGCGCCGCCTTCGTGGATGCCGAGCACGCGATTGACCCGGATTACGCCGCCAAGCTCGGCGTCAACATCGACGAGCTTATTTTGTCCCAGCCGGATTCCGGGGAACAAGCTCTCGAGATCGTTGAGATGCTCGCCGAATCGGGCGCTCTCGACATCATCGTCGTCGACTCGGTCGCGGCCCTCGTTCCCCAAGCCGAACTCGATGGCGTCATGTCCGACAACCAAGTCGGCTTGCAGGCGCGTCTCATGTCGAAAGGCATGCGCAAGATCGCGGGCATCCTGAACCGCACCGGCACCGTCGTCATCTTCATCAACCAGCTCCGCGAGAAAGTCGGCATCGTCTATGGCAACCCCGAGACGACCACCGGCGGTCGCGCCTTGAAATTCTACGCGACCATCCGTCTTGACATCCGCAAAGCGGAAGCCATCAAGAGCGGCACCGACATTGTCGGCAACACCGTCAAGGTCAAGGTCGTCAAGAACAAGGTCGCCCCGCCTTTCAAGGCTTGCGTCATCGATTTGATTTTCGGCGAGGGCATCTCGCGTTACGGCGAGATCCTCGACCTCGGTCTTCAGCTCGACCTCATCGAGAAATCCGGCAACTGGTTCTCGATCGGCGGCGACAAGATCGGCAATGGCCGGGAAGCCGCGAAGATGTATCTCAAGGAACATCCGGAGCTCACCGATTCGCTCGAGGCGAAGATCCGCGCTTCTTTCAACGACGAAGGCGTGGTCGAACCCGAAGCGGCCGAATGATAACGAAGGCGCGCCATGCGCCTTTTTCGATA
>JAEDJP010000048.1 GCA_016296285.1 Bacilli bacterium | reverse complement strand
AGAAAGGCATAGACGAAGAAAAGGCCAACCCCCTTCCGGATTTTCTGGTTGCGCTCCACGGTCTTGGAGAGCTTTTCTTTCGGAGTGCTCCTCCGAAGCCGCGAAACGGGCGGAACCAGCTTCAACGTTGTGGAAACTCTGCCCTGCTTCATCGGTACACCACCTTCTTTTTCGAAACCCAAAGCTCGATGAGCGTGAAGAGGAAGATGACGGCCAGCAAAATCATGGCCGCGGCATCGGCGAATTGGGATTGGGTGTTCCAACTATCCTTTTTCATTTGGTCGTAAATCCAATAAACGGCGGTGTACATGTCGTTGTTGAGGCTGTCGCTCGTGTAGGATCGACCGAGCAACCCGACGACGGAGGAATATTCTTTGAAGGCGCCGATGAAACTCGTGACCGTGATGTAAAGGATTTGCGGAGAGAGAAGGGGAACGGTGACCTTCCATGTCGTTTTTAGGCGACCCGCCCCATCGATTTTGGCGGCTTCGTAGTATTGACGGTCAATGCCTTCGAGGCCGGAAAGGAAGATGAGAATCTTGTAAGGAAGGGCGGACCAAATAACGTAGAGGCACAGGACGAACATCGCGCTTTCCCACGTGGCGGCGTTGTCGGCAAGCCAAGCGGTGCTAAGCCCAAACAGGCGATTCCAAATGCCGAATTGGGAAAAGAGCAAGGAAAAGACCATGCCGACCGCAATCACGTTCGTAACATAAGGCATGAAGAAGACGGTTTGGAAGAACTTTTTGAAGGGTTTGAGGGAATGGATGAGAATGGCGATCAACAAGGAGAGAACCACCGAGATGGGGACGGTCACGAAGGTGATGAACATCGTGTTCCAGAAGGCGCTGTGATCGGCAGGGTTCAGGGAGAAGAATTCTCGATAGAACACCCCGCTTCCCTCATAGCGTTCGGCAAGGCCTAGAACGTATTGGTAGTTGTAGAGGGTAAAGCCGCTGTTTTCGCCGGTGACGTTGTTGTAATCCTTCAAAAAAGAGGCGACAAGCGTGGAGATGATGGGGTAGAACGTGAAAATGGCCATCAAGATCAAGACGGGCGCTAGATATAGCCAAGCTTTCCACTGATTCTTTTTGTCCATGGATTATAGGGGAATCCTTTTCCCGGTCTCCTTGTCGAAGAGGTAGATTTTGGTCGGTTTGATACCGAAACGATGGGAACCGCTTTCGATTTCGATGTCGCTATCGATGATGGCTTTGCCTTGTTCTTGCTCACATAAAGGCGAAGAGAAAACCAAGGTCGTATCCCTTCCTTGCGTGACGACTTCCTGAACGCTCAAGGTAAAGACAAGGTCCTTTTTCTTCGGAAGCGGCAAGAAGCCTTCCGGTCGAATCCCAACAAAGACTTCCTGGTTTTCCAAGGCTTTCGGGGTCTCCAAAACCGGTTCTTCACCCAAATACAGGAATCCGTCCTTGATGATCCCTCGGAAAACATTGATGGGCGGAGTTCCGAGGAATTTCGCGACGAAAATGCAGTTGGGATTTCGATAAATATCCTGCGGCTTTCCGATTTGGCGTTCCTCGCCGTTTTCCATGACGCAGATGCGGTCGCAGATGGACATCGCCTCCTCTTGGTCGTGGGTGACGAAAACCGTGGTGATCTTGGTCGCTTGCTGGACGCGACGGATCTCTTCGCGGGTTTGAATGCGAAGGCGGGCGTCAAGGTTCGAAAGCGGTTCGTCCAAAAGCAAAACACGGGGACGTTTGACGAGGGCCCTCGCGATGGCGACACGCTGCTGCTGACCGCCGGAGAGCTCGCTTGGCTTGCGCCCGAGATAATCCTCGATTTGTACGAGTTTTGCCGTTTCCCGAACGAGCGTATCCCGCTCATCCTTGGTCAATCGGCGATGAACCGTGGTCGATTTCCCATCGCGGAGAAGAACGTAATGGTCGTCAACGACGAAGCCTTTATCCTGCCAATTCTTAAGGCTATTGGCTTTCCTCTCTTTTGAAAGAGAAAGGAGTTCCTCAATGGATTTTGCATACCCTTCTTCGCTCTTTTTGATTCTAGTCGCGATTTCCTTCGCAAGCGAAGGCGTGATGTGAAAGACGCGGATGAGCTCTTCGATGGCGGTGTCATTCCCGCGTTTCCCTTTCCTTTTCTCAAGGCATGCAACAAGCGCATCTTGCTGAAGGAGGACTTCCTGAAGGGTATCTTCGTATGCGACGTCATGAGCTTTCTGTTCCTCTTCGATCACGAGGTTCGTCAAGGGGAATTCCACGTTCTTGTAGACCGTCATGTGGGGATAGAGGGCGTAGTTTTGGAACACGAGGCCAATCCCGCGCTTTTCCGGATCCAAGTGGGTGACGTCATCCTCGTCGAAGTAGATGAAGCCAGAGGTGGGGTCTTTTAACCCGGCGATCATGTATAACGTGGTGCTTTTCCCACACCCGGAAGGGCCAAGCAGGCCCATCAATTCCCCGTCCTTGATGACGAGATCCAAATCCGAAACCGCCTTCGTGGGCGCCCCGTCTTTATCTCTCGAGGGGAATTCCTTGTTCAAATGCTCGATGCGTATTTCCATAATTGATGCTTTCCATTATATGCGCGCGCCAAGGATTTCTTAGTCTTTTTTGCATTCATAGGCCGCGAGTTCAATCCCGTTTTTGAAGATTCGCCGTTCTTGGTCGTCGACCGGATAAACGCCCACGACATATTGGTCGACCCCTTGCCTGTCTTTTCTTGTAATTTGCATCGTCAAGGTGATGCCAAGGGAAAGGAGAAAAGCCAGCAACGATCCCCAAAAAAGGAAAACAAATTGGAAGAGCCAAAGCACGAATTGCCTTTGCCAAGAAATCGAGAACCCGTTCTTGCCAACGGAAGAAAGATGGGCGAGCTTCATCCCGAGGGTTTTCTTGCCTCGGGAGAAAGACAAAGGGATCGCCAAATAGACGATGGCGTGGGCGAGGCTAAACGCAATCGCCGCCGCGGAGAGTTCCATGAGCAGGAGGAAGCGCGTAGAAGAAGCGTAAGTTGGGATGCGTTCAAGATAACCGAGGGCTTTGGTTTGGTAATGATCTTCGAAAAACGTCAGATAGGCCTCGTCGTAATCGGGATTCGTATACAGGCGATGCCCGTTCTCGTCAAAAAGAGGAAGGTCTTGAACGAAATACGCGACTTTGTCTTCCTGATAGGCGGCCGCTCCATCTTGAATCGAGTGTTCGGGAAGGAAGACCTCGTAGAAGAAATCCAGCGTCTCCTCGTAAGCGTCCCCCTTTTCCTTTTTGGTGATGTCTTGCCCGTCGAGGTATTCGCTTAACGTGATGACTCTTCCTTCATTTGGAAGATAGAGTTTGGATGCCGTTTGCGTTTCCTCTCGCAAGGCAATCGTGTCTTGGAAGGAAGAAGTCGTCTTCAAGACGTTGTGGGCCCCGAAAAGAAGCGCGGAACCAAGGAGAAACAACAAGAACAAATCAAAGAAAGCAGAAAAGAGGATTCTGGAAAATAACGGGGTTTGGTAGGTGAGTTCCTTGGTTTCCTCAGTCATGGGAAACCTCCTTGTTCGTTAGGGAAAGACGCGCGAACCGCTCAAGCGCGCTTTGCTTGGTCTTGAAGAAAGACGGCAGTTCGTTAAGACAAGCAAGCACGAGGGCGAGGCAAGCAAAATCGAAAAGCGAAAAGGGGCCGAAAAGAGCCGAGAAAGGGGAGATAAGGCCAAAGGAGAACAGGCTTGGCAAAAAGGCGACAAGCGGGAAGAGAAGTAGACTCGGGGAGAAAAGCTTTAGGAGGGAGGTCGTGCGGGGGGCCTCGCCGTTTTGATCGGCGAATTCCAGTTTCAAAGCTTTCGCACCTAGGGTCCGTCCATTCCCGCATAGAGGGACGATGAATTGGAAAACGGCGAGGGAAAGGAAGGCGCTCGCCCAAACTGCCACGGCAAGGGAACGTTCGACGGATAGAGAAATCTCTTTTTGACGCTTCTCCAGTTTTGCGTAAGGAAAGTAATGAGCGGAAAGATCCTCCGCGCAATCGCCAAGCATTGAAACGTAAAGGGAAAGGAACTCCTCCTTCGCATGCGCCCCTTTTCGATAGGATTCATCGCGAATCCCCTCATCGACCGTCTTGGCGCATTCAAGGGTGAAAAACGGATATCCCTCCGTTTCAAAAGAAAGGCTTTCCGCGGAAAATAAGCGAGTACGGTAGGCGATTTCGCCGTATTCCCCGGGTTCATCGAACGAAGAAAGACGCGATGGCTTAAAGGAAACAAGGTATTCGTAAACCCGGTCATGATCTGGGCTTGCGGGCAAGACGGAATCATAAAGGGAAGACAGATTCTGCTCGGAGACCCCGCCTTTCAAGAGGCTCGCTTTCGTCAAGGATAGTAGATGTGCATTCGCAAGGTCGGAGAACGTTTGGAGATGCCCTTCTTTCGTGAAGGAATTCAGGTGAGATTCCTCGATGATCTTTCCCATGTCCTTCTGGACGGCGGCCAAGGAAGAAATCTCTTGCCGGACCGAAGGAAAGCTTTCCGCGATGGGCGTAGCAAGAAGGGACAGGAAACAAGCGCCCGCGGACGCGATGAGGAAATCGAGAAGGAAAAAGGAAAGTCTCTTTCCCCGTTTCGGGCTTAAAGCCTTTTTAGCCATTCGCCAATCTCCGCGTAGTCGTCTACCCAGACGATGATGAGGTCGAAGGAGAAGAAATAGGAAGCGATCGTCTCGAACGCCTTTTCTTCATACCCTTTCTCCTTCTTCATGAAGATGAAATTGAATTTGAGGTAGTTTTGGGCGAGTTCCAGCAAGCGCTTCATGTCGGGGTCGGTCAAAGAAATCCCGAGGAAGAAACACACGTTGAATTTGAAATCGTGAAGCTGTTTCGCGACGTTCCAGGAATACGGGTTGTTGTAGAGGTAATAGTAGTCGGATTCGGTGAAGATCAAAGAATCCGTGAATTTCCTTTGGTCGTAACGTTCATACGGCAACAAGCCATGGACGTGATAGATGGTCGCGACGGCGTCTTTGACGGAGAAGGAATTGTCGTCATAGACGGTGCAATAAAGAAGCTTCCTTTTCTTGCAAAGGTATTCCAGGTTCGTGTCGTAATTGTAGGTGATGACCGAGGAACCGGGATGGGCTTCGAGGAAATCGACGCATTTGTAGAGGGTGCTGTCGGGATCGTTGAAGGATCGCGCTTCCTTGAATTCGTAAAGCTCATGGGACAACGCCTTATAGACGTTGAAGGTGCTGCTTCGATAAAGCGAAGGGGAGGTGAGGAGGTCCTTCCCGGCATAATGGTGGACCTCTGCCTCATCCTTTCCCGAGTCATCGTAATAGGCAGTGTTCAAGGACGTGATGAGCTCGGTCCAATCCTTGGCACCGTAATCCTTGTTGATGCCCGCCCCCATCACGAGGTCGATCGGCAGTTTCGAGACGAAAAGCCGCATGAGCCAAAGCAAAAAGGTTTCCCCATCCTTGTTCTTTTCGCCTTGGGCGAGGATCCGGTTGATGAAGCTTTGATCTGCCCGGCTTTCGAAACGCATGTCGAAGCGCTTCCCTTCAAGCGTGCCCATCGCGACGAAATCCGAGTTTGAGAAATAGGCGTGGAAAGCGTGTTTCGGAACGTAATGCTCCACCCCGCGCTTCTTCGAGGTTGCGAAGAGATTGATTTCCCCGGGTTGGTCGACCGCCTCGAAATCGACGCGGGAAGCGGAGGAGAAGATGTGAATGGCGTACTTGCAAACCTCGCTGCCTTTCTTCCCAACGATGGCCTTGAAGTTGCACGTCGGGTCGAAATGGAAACCGAAGGACCGAAGAATCACCTCGTCGTGGCGGACGTCGGCAAGATAGAAAAGATACAGCAAAAGAAAAAGGGCTTTTTTCCTCGTCGCGTAGTTTTCTTTTTGAGTACGATTCATGGGGCTTTACCAGCGCACTAATCGTAGGGAAAAGGGGCGCTAAAGTCAAAGACTACCAAAGGTAACCATAGAAGAAAGGGCTTCGAGAAAGAAAATCATTTCACACCAAAGGGGGTTGCATTATACTTGCCGCATGAAAAAAACGACCGGAAGCGACACGCCCTTCCTTGACACCCTTGCCCAATACGTCAAACAAGAGGTCTCACCCTTCGACGTCCCCGGGCATCACATGGGAAACTTGGATAATCGCGCGACCGAAGTTTTTGGCAAGCGGATTTACCGTTGCGACCTGAATGCCCCCATCGGGCTCGATAATCTTGCCCACCCTTCCTCCGTCTTGCTGGAATCCGAACGGATGACGGCGCGCGTTTGTCACGCGGACGAGGCGTTCTACCTCATTAACGGCACCTCCAGCGGCATCATCGCCATGTTTCTCACCGCGGTGAAAGCCGGCGAGAAAGTCATTCTGCCCCGCAACGTCCACAAATCCATCATCAGCGCTCTCATCTTGTGCGGCGCCGTTCCCGTTTACGTGGCCCCGGAAATCGACGAGGATCTCGGCATCGCGAACCAGCCATCCATGGAGACGTGGAAAAAGGCGATTCTGAGGAACAGCTCCGCGAAAGCAATCTTCGTGATCAACCCGACCTATTTCGGGTCGGTCGGGCCGTTGAAGGATTTGGTGGATTTTGCCCATGAACACGGCATGGCCGTGCTCGTCGACGAGGCCCACGGCGCCCACTATTACTTCCATGTCGACGGCGCTCCCCAAAGCGCGATGGACGCGGGGGCCGATCTTTCGAGCGTCTCCTTTCACAAAACCGCGGGCAGTTTGACCCAAAGCTCCGTTTTGCTCTTGAAGGGAACGCGTTTTACCCGCGACGAGGTTCAAACTTCCCTCAACATCATCAACACGACTTCCCCGTCCTCCTTGCTGCTTGGCTCCCTAGAGGGGGCTTCCGCTTTCATGGGCAGCGAAGAAGGCAAGCAAAAGATGAAAGAGGTCTATGAGCTTGCGGATTACGCGGAAGAGCAAATCCGTTCGATCCCCGGCTTCTCCGTGGCAGGGAAAGAGCATTTTCAGGCACATGGGTCCTATGTTTTCGATCGGACCAAGCTCGTCATCGCCCTTGATCAAATGAAAATCGACGGCTTCACCGCCTACCGCGAACTCAAGAAAACGGTGAACGTGCAAATGGAACTTGCCGAGCCCTATGCCATCCTTGGGATCCTCGCGTTAGGCACCAAAAAAGAGCATATCGACCGCTTGGTGAAAGGCCTCCGCCAGCTTTCCGCGCGCTACTACGATGAAAAGCTCGGGAAGCACGAAAGGTCCGCGAACGCCGGCTATCCCTTCTCTTTGACTCGTCCACGCGTGGCCTTCAATGCCCCGGGCAAGGTCGTGCCCCTTGATCAACTCGAGGGCGAGGTTTCCAAAGAGCAAGTCATGATGTATCCCCCAGGCATCCCCTTGATCGTCCCGGGCGAAGTATGGACGCGCAACACGATTGGGGAAGTCCGCCGCATCGAACGATCGGGTGGCGTGCTCATTTCTTCCCATAACGACGGGTTCGAGATCATCGACCGGACGAAATGGAAACGCTATTTCGTTTATGAGAAGAAGCTCGTCGATTATCTGGAAAAGAGGAAGACATACCCCTTAAATGACGGTTTTTCGTTGCCCTTCGAAGGAAACAAGCATGAGCGGACTTTCCTTTTGATGCCCTATCGCAGAGACACGTGGAGGGAAGGCGCCGCTCCCGCTCGAAAAGCGTTCAGGGACGTCATCGCGGCCATCGCGGAACACGAACCCGTCACCGTCGGCATCCACCCGCGCTATTTCAAGGATGTGGCTCCCATGTTCGACGGCATGGAAAACGTCGAGCTTTTGCCTATCCGCTATAACGACTCTTGGGCGCGTGACAATCTCCCGCTTTTCGTGAGCAACGGGAAAGCGGCTCGCGCCGTCGATTTCCGGTTCAACGCTTGGGGTGGCGACGTCGATGGCCTCTACAAAAATTACGCCGACGACGACCGCCTTTCCTCCATCCTCGCGAAAAAGCTGAAACTCGTCACTTATCGCCATCCCTCCTTCGTTCTTGAAGGCGGGTCTATCGCTTCCGATGGGGAGGGCACGCTGCTTACGACGGAGGCTTGCTTGCTTTCCGCCGGCAGGAACCCCAATTGCTCGAAAGAAGAAATCGAGGACACCCTCAAGGAATATCTCGGCGTCGAAAAAGTTGTTTGGCTCCCCCATGGCATTTACGAAGACGAGACGAACGAACACGTGGACAACATGGTCGCTTTCGTCAAGCCGGGCGAAGTCGTCATGGCTTGGACCAACGACAAGAACGATCCACAATACGAGTATTGCCAAGCGACTTATCGCGCTCTTAAGAAAGCAACGGACGCGAAAGGGCGCCCCTTCGTGATCCATAAGTGCCCGGTGCCTAGCCCCGCTTTGACGTTGACCGCCGCGGAAGCAAAAGGCTTGGGCAAAAGCTCGACGACCTTGGATTTCCGGAATGGAGGTCGACGCCTTGCCGCTTCCTATATCAATTTTTATCTCGGAGATTCCTTTGTCATCCTCCCCGCCTTCGGGGTCAAGGAAGATGCGGAAGCGCTTAAGATCATGACGAAGCTTTTCCCCACCCGGAAGATTCACCAAGTCTACACGAGAGAGATCCTTCTTGGCGGCGGGAATATCCATTGCATTACGATGAACATGCCATATGTTGGAGGTCAAAACCAATGAAAATAACCGTAGCAGCATTGCAGTTTTCGATGTCGAAGAATTATGAAGAAAACATTGCAAAAGCCGACTCGATGATTGAAAAAGCCGCGAAACAAGGTGCCCAAATCATCCTTTTGCCCGAACTCTTCGAACGCTATTATTTCTGCCAAATCGAGGACTATGAACACTTCGCGTTCGCCGAGGAATTTGAAACCTCCAAGACCATCGCCCATTTTCGGGATATCGCCAAAAAGCTGAACGTCGTGCTCCCCGTTTCCTATTTTGAGAAAGCCGGAAACGTTTACTTCAATTCGATTGCGATCATCGATGCGGATGGCACGGTTCTTGGCCAATATCGAAAATCGCACATCCCCACCGGCCAATGCTACGAGGAAAAGTTCTATTTCACCCCGGGCGATACCGGCTTCCGCGTTTGGAAGACGCGCTTTGGCGTCATCGGCGTCGGGATTTGCTGGGACCAATGGTTCCCGGAAACCGCGCGTTGCCTCGCCCTTCTTGGCGCCCAGATTCTTTTCTTCCCGACGGCGATTGGCAGCGAGCCCGTCCTGCCGAAAGATTCCAAGAATCATTGGCAGAACGTCATGAAAGGCCACGCCGCTGCCAACATCATGCCGGTGGTCGCGGCCAACCGCATCGGCATCGAATCGTTTGGGACGTCGTCCATGACGTTCTATGGCTCGAGTTTCATCGCCGACCAGCATGGCGAGATCGCCGCGGAACTCGGGCGGGAAGAAGAGGGAATCATCGTGCGTTCGTTCGACTTGGAAGAGATCGACGAGGAACGCCGGAATTGGGGTGTTTTCCGCGATCGGCGCACCGACCTCTATTCGCTCCTTCTGCATTTATAAGAAATTTTTCCCTTGAAAATTTTTGTTTTGATCCCGCGCAGGCCTTTTTCATATACATTTCAAACCACGGTAAAGAATTTTGCCAATTCTCATAGTTAATTCCGTTTTTTGAAAATGTGAGGGGCGTCTCGCTCT
>JAEDJP010000047.1 GCA_016296285.1 Bacilli bacterium | reverse complement strand
TAAATCGATTCGGTAGTCTGCAAATAACCTCCGCTATTCACCCCAGATGCGAGGAGCGGAAGTTTCCCGCTTGACTCGAGCGACCAAGAATAGCCGGAATACTTCGTCGCGAGCATGGAATCAATTTGGCTGTATTCGATATACTGAGCATATTGAGCGCCGACAGTTCCGATTTCCCCGACCGGCTCGTCGGACGTTTCCGCCAGCACCGGCCGGATCGCCTCGCCACTATCGCCGAAGAAGCCGCCGAGGGAATACGTGACCGAGCCGATGGCTTCCCGGACGCCAGGATAGTCGCCCTCGTCCTTCCAGGACAGCAAGGTGCTTTCGCCATCGAAGAGGAGATAGCCGTTCGATCCCTCGAGGTCGACGAAGAACAGGGGGTTGCTTTCTTCGTCCTGGACGGCTCTGTAGGACTCGACGCCTCCGCCCGCGAAGGAGGCGAGTCCCTCGCGATTGAGAGCCGAGACGACATCCTCGATCTCCCGCAGGATGGCCGGGTCGTTTCGCGCCAAGCCCTGGACGTTCGCCAAGGCCAGCGAAATGGTGAAAATCAAGGTGTTCATACACCTAATGTAAAGGCAAACAGAATATTGTCAATCAAGATTTTTTTGCTTTTTCGCGTTTTTTTCATCGATATTTTTCATATTTGTCAATATTTATTTGATTATTGAATGAATAACATTTGTCAATCAAGCAACCTTAATGGGCTCACTCAGATAATGACAAACGTCAACGAATCGGCATTCCGATGCGAAGATCAAAGGCGGGCATATCTTCGACGAGAAAATAGGTTGGGTTATCGCCGACCCGAATTTGGTGTGATTTCCCGACTCCCGAAGGCGAAAAAGGTTCAAAAACCCGATGAAATCGAATTCTAGGGCCTCAGAGAATTAACCTTAGGGCGCCTTTGCTACTTTGAAGGATAATAGACGGTGACTTCGATATGGTCCCCTTCCTTGCCAAGGGGAAGGATATCGACCCGTTGGCCCTCGACATAGGTCCCTTCTTTGTCCTTGGAAGGGATATAGGCGATTTCGTAGGTTCGATTCCGGAACACGCGGGTCATCGAGGCCCTGCCAAAATCCTTGGGGAGGCATGGGTCGACGACGAGTCCCTCGAAGGTCGGGCGCACCCCGAGCATGTATTCCGTGAGGGCGCGATAGACCCAGCCCGCGGTGCCGGTGATCCAGCTCATGGGAGCCTCGCCTTTGCGATATTTCGACTCGGGGCCCATCATCATGTTCGAGAAGGCATAGGGTTCCATCCCGTTTTGGGGATTCGCCGGGTTATCGAAACGGATTTTGCGGTAATCCGCGTACAAGGCCTCGGGACGCTTGAGAAGCGCGTCCGCGACCATCTTGAAGGCGACGCCGTGAAGATAGACCGAGCCATTCTCGACGAGGCCCTTCTGGAAATAGGACGCCCTCCCGATATGGGGATCGCCCTTGTCCATCGAGGGGGCGCATTGCATGTAACGGTATTCGCAGGAACAGCGTTCCTCGATTTGATCCATCGCCCTTTCGCGGGTTTCTGGATTCCCGATCATCGATAGGACCGCGAAGGACTGGGGGTTGAGAAAAATGCGTTCCTTTCCTCCCAAAACCTTGCCTTCGTCGTTGATGCCATAGATGAAATGGCCATCGACAAGGCCGTGCTTCAAAATATTCGCCTCGAGGGCCTTGGCCTTTTCTTCCATGCGGGCGATGTTATCTTCGTCATGAACGATGTTTAGGAGGGCGATCGTTTCCTTTAATGCCTTGAGGGTCGCAAGACTTAGCCACACGGATTCCCCCTTGCCTTCTAACCCTGCCGCGTTGATCGAATCGTTCCAGTCTCCCCCGCCCCAAAGGACGAGACCATGCTCTCCGAGCGTTGTGGTCAGGTAATCCATCCCGCGCAAAACATGGTCGAGGACGGTGCCGGAAGTCGAGGATTCATACGGTTCTTCGACATAAGCGTCGACGAGGGAATAGGAATCCTTGGACACGCCTTTGAGATAGGGGATCTCTTCTTGGAGATAGGAAGCATCCCCGGTTTCGTTCACGAGGGAGAGGACGGCCATCGGGATCCAAGGGGCGCCATCTTGATAGGGATAATGGAAATTTGGCTCGAACATGCGGATGGGGTTCCCATCTTCATATTGATGCGCGAGCGCGTGCGTGAGCTGCTTTTTCGCGGCTTTGGGATCAAGGGATGCAAAGGAGGTGATGTCCTGCAAGACGTCGCGGAATCCCTTGCCATAAAGCCTGCCCCAGTTCTTGCCAAGGGAGATTTGCCTTTTGAGCCACGTATTGACCTGGGCGTTGAGGATCTCGTCGCTCGAATGGACCTGGAACCGGGAATGGGAGGAACGTTCCTTCGCGATGATGGCATCCCATTCCGCTTGGAACGCATCTTCGGAAAGCGCGCTTGAAGAAGCATCGATCGCCGCATCCTCGCTTTCCGCGGTCGCTAAGCCAAGACGGATGTCTTTCTTCTCCCCGGGGGCAAGAGACAAAGAATACGAGAACGCCCCGACGTAATGGCCCTCGAATTCATCCCCTTGGCAGGAAAGGGCGCCTCTCTTTAATCCTCCCTTAGGCATCTCGGGAGAGCCATAGACCCCGAAGAGGCGGGCATAGGATGTCTCGAAACCCGAGGGAATATCGCTCGAAGAGAGGGCGAGATAGCCAAGGTCGCTTGCGACGCGGTACCCGACATGGGAATAGACGATGCTCTTGCCGTTTGCATGCGCTTCCCCATAGGCGTCATGCCAAGACAAAGCAGGACGTGGTTCGTTCTCGAAAATCAACGTGACGTCCTTCTTCTTTTCCGAGACGTTCTTCGCCTCGATGCGATAGAGGATCCTCATGCCGGAAGTCGGGACGAGGATCGTGAACGTGACTTCGAGCCCTTGATAGGAAGATACGACTTGGTGATAGCCCAGGCCGACGATGGCCTTATGGGAATCAAAAGGCAGATCGCGATGGTTGCGGGTTGCGCTATAAAGTTCTTTGGAATCCCGGTCGAAGACGTAAACGTTCCTCGTCCCGGATTCAAGATCCCTCCGCTTGGTCCCATGTTGCGTTCAGGCAAAGCCGTTCCCGAATTGGTCGGTGCTCGCGACGACCTCATCGTTCCATAGATAATTGAGCCAAGGCCTGGCGGGATGCATGTCCTCGAGGATAAACTCGGACTTCGCGGGATCGAAATGGTTTTGGGGTTTCATAAGTTTCCTTCAGTTTAGAGAACGGACCTATCAATGCAAGAGGGGAACGAGGCGTTCCGCGAAAATTGAAAGCGGGCGAAAGAATTTTGCAAAAGGAAGAGAAAAGCCTAGGACGGGGACAGAATAAGGGGGATTTCCTTTTGTAGGGAACGATTCCCGTTTCTCGTTCTTTCCGGGATTCCCGAGAAGCGCGAATAGAGAGCCAATGTTCGCCTAAGCATTCGGATGATGCAGCGGTGCCTCTTTTTCGATACTGTTTGAATCCAGCCTTTCGCTGATTTAGGAAATAAAAATGCGGATTCCGCAAAAATATTTCCTAGAGGGCGAAGAATGGAAATTCAACGGGACATCGACTTAAGGAAGCTGATTGCCAAAAAGAAAATCCCCAAGGTTTTATCCAAGGGGATTTCCCTGCTATTTCAAGGCGAACTTCTGAATATAACGCTCTTTCGCGCGAGCGATGGTCTGGATCGCTTCTTCTCTCCCTAGGAACCCCTCGACCACGGTGGCCTTGCCGAATTCGAGTTGCTTGTAAACCGAGAAGAAATGACGGATCTCCTCGAAAAGGTGAGGCGGGAGCTCGTGGATGTCGCGGTATCCCGAATAGACGGGATCCCCGAGGCACACGGCGATCACCTTCTCGTCGCTTTTGCCCCCGTCGATCATCTCGAGCACCCCGATGGGGGCGGCCCGGACGAGGGACCCCGGGACCGCGGGCTCGCTCATGACGACGAGCACGTCGAGGGGGTCGTCATCAAGGCCCCAGGTGCGCGGGATGAACCCGTAGTTATGGGGATAATGGGTCGCGGTGAAGAGGACGCGGTCGAGGACCAAGGCGCGGCATTCCTCGTCGTATTCGTATTTGTTCTTGCTATGCGCGGAAATCTCGATGTAGGCGAGGAAGTCCTCGGGGGCGATCCGGGATTCGGGGATGTCGTGGAGGATGTTCGGCATGGCTAGATGCGGGCGACTCCCGTGCGGATCGCGGCCCGGGAGACGGCCTCCGCGACGGCCGCGTGGGCGGCTTTGTCGTAGGCAAACGGCAGGATGTGGTCGACGGATAGCTCATCGTCCTTGACGCAGGAAGCGATGCCAAGCGAGGCCGCGCGCATCATCTCGTCGTTGATATCCTTGGCCCGGACGTCGAGGGCCCCGCGGAAGAGGCCCGGGAACACCAAGACGTTGTTGATTTGGTTCGGGTATTGCGAGGAACCGGTCCCGACGATATAGGCCCCGGCTTCTTTCGCTTCTTCCGGGGTGATCTCCGGAATCGGGTTCGCGCAGGGGAAGAGGATGGGACGCTCGGCCATCGAGGCGACCATCTCTTTCGTGACGACGCGGGGGGCGCTCACGCCGACGAAGACGTCCGCCCCTTTCATGGCGTCCGCGAGGGTGCCTTTGAGCATGTCGCGGTTCGTGATCTTCGCGAGCTCGGCCTGCGGGGCGTTCATGGCTTCGTTGCCTTCGTAGAGGGTGCCATAGCGGTCGCAGGCGATGAGGTGCTTGACCCCGAAGGACAGGAGGAAGCGCGAGATGGCGATCCCGGCCGCGCCGGCGCCGTTGACGACCACGCGGATGTCCTCGATCTTCTTGTTCGCGAGCTTGAGGGCGTTATGAAGGGCGGCGGCGATCACGATCGCGGTGCCGTGCTGGTCATCGTGGAAGACGGGGATGTCGAGTTCACCCTTGAGGCGCGTCTCGATCTCGAAGCAGCGGGGGGCGCTGATGTCCTCGAGGTTGATGCCCCCGAAGGAGCCCGCCATGACCTTGATGGTCCGGATGATCTCTTCCGTGTCCTTGGTGCGCAGGCAGATGGGGTAGGCATCGACGTCCCCATAGGCCTTGAACAAGGCGCATTTGCCTTCCATGACCGGCATGCCGGCTTCCGGGCCGATGTCGCCAAGGCCGAGGACGGCGGTGCCGTCGGTGATGACGGGGACCGTGTTCCAGCGCCGGGTGAGCAAGAAGCTGCGCTCGACGTCGTCATGGATCGCAAGGCACGGGGCGGCGACCCCGGGGGTGTAGGCTTCCATCAAGGCCTCGCGGGACGAGACGTCCACGCGGCATTTGGTCTCGATCTTGCCTTTCCATTCGTAATGTTTCTTGAGGGATTTTTCGGAAATGTCCATAGGTATTGAACTCCTTGATTATAAGGGCATGTAGCTGATCGTCGCGGCGAGGGACATGAACACGAACACCATGCAGGTGACGATGGGGCCGAGATACGCCCGGTTCGTCCATTTGTAGAAGAGGCGGTTCGCGATGGGGAGCAAGGCCATCATCGGAACGAGGGGGAAGACCATGTTGACGTAGAGCCACACCTCGGCCTGGTCCGCGCCGTAATAGCCATAATACACCGTCCCGGTCTTGAAGAAGGCGACGTAGTTGATGACGAGGATGAACACGAGGGCGAGGCTGTTCGTGAGGGCCCCGACGAGGTAGACCTTCCATTCCTTCCATCCTTCCATCCCGATCGAGCAATTCACCTTGATGGAATTGGAGATGTAGAACAAGAACATGAGGGGGATGTACTCGAGCCACGTGAGCAAGAAGCGGGGCGAGAGGGTGGAGGCGGAAAGCAAGAGGAAGCGGAAGTCGCTATGGAAGAGCCAGGAATCGAGCTGGACGATGAAGAAGAATAGGAAGAAGAGGGCGGTGCCAAGGAGGAAGGTCTTGAGGAGGTCCAGGGGCTTGATGCGGAGGGGCCTAAGCTTCGACCAGTCCATGTGGGCGGGGCGTCCTTCTTTCTTGGCCAGGATCCATTCGATGAGGTTCTCGAGGCAAAGCGTTCCGAAGAAGAGGACGAGGCCGATCACCCCGTTGACGGTCGCCCAGAGGAGGACGGCGTTGAACATGCGGGCGGGGAACACGGTCGTGAAGACGTTGCTCGCCGCGTCGGGGAAGAGGGACATGGACCAATGGGCGAGGGGGATGTAGTCGAGGCAGGCGATGATCATCGAGAGGACCGTCGTGCCCCAGAAGATGGCTTTGCCCGAGAAGCTGAAGCGGCTTGGGACCGCGGATTTCTTCTTCTCGCGATGGGTCTCGAGCTCGTCTTCGTAGACGTATTCGCCCGAGGCGCTTTGGAGGATTTTCTTGCCCTTGACCCCGCGGAGGCCGGGGACCATGACGAGCAAGGCCGGGACGGCGAAGAGGAAGGCGAACCCGGCGACGAGGGCGATGCCGGTCGACATTTCCTTGCCGATCCAGGAATGGGCGGTGTCCGCGAGATAGGTATCGAGGTTCAAGGATTCGCGGAAGAAGCTGATCGTGTTGGCGATGGAGGTGCCGTCGTACATCTGGAAGCAATGGTTCGTGGCCTCGCGATGGATCATGCGGTAGGTGCCGTCGCTCATCGAGCCATACGGGGTGTCGAGCTCGGCCTTGCGGTGGGGGTGATCCGGGTCGAGGGCGACTTCGTTCACGAAGCGATCGTTGATGACCTCGAGGGCGTTGCCGTCGGTCTGGTAACGGAAGGCGCCTTCGTCGTAATAGGCATAGGCGTTGACGGCGTTGCAGTGGAGGTTCGCGTATTTGTTGGCCGCGGAATTCTTGATGTAGCCCGAGATGTAGAGGGATTTGATGACCGAGGTCTCGTAAGAAGAACCGCGGAAGGTATCCGCGACCGTGACGGCGTTGCCGCCTCCGGCGCTGTGGCCCATGACGCCGAAGCGGGTGCGGTCGAGCTCGGGGAAGGCGTCGACGTTGTTATAGAGATACTGGACGAGGTAATTCGCCCCGTTGGCCTCGGCGGCGTAGGAGAGCTGCTCGCCATCCTCGTCGTAGCCGGCGTTCGTGGAAGCCCCTTGGGAGCCGGGGTCGATGACAAACACGGCGGCCCCGCGGCGGGAGAGCTCGATCGCGTATTGGGACATCGTGGCTTTCGTGCGGGTGAAACCCGGGATCACGATGACCGTCGCGACTTTGGCGTCTTCCGAGGCGAACTTCGGGATATAGGAGGTGAAGGCGTAGGAGACGTTGTCTTGGGGGATGATCTTGGAGACGCCGTTCACGGGGGTGGTGTTATAGGCTTCCGTCATGGCCTTCGTGAGGGTGTAGTCGGATACGGATACGCTATAGCCGCTCGTCTCGAAAACCGAGGACGAGAAGCCGGAGAGGGCGATGACCCCAAGGGAGATGGCGGAGACGAAGAACGGGGCGGATTTGTACCATTTCTTCTTCTCTTTGCCTTCGGGTTTCCCTTCTTCGATCGCGGGGGAGTCGCTCACGGCATCCTTATGCTGGACGAGCAAGAGGATCGCGGCGATCACCGGGAAGAGGGCGGGGGCGGAAGCGACGGCGCACGCCACGAGGCCGGCCTTCTTCTTCCCCGAGTCCAAGGGGAAGCGGTAGACGTAACTCGAGAACCCAAGCCCGGCGAAAAGGCAAAGCAAGGCGAAGGCGAGGAACATCCAATAAAGGGAGTCGCGCAGAGAGAAGGCGTAGGCGGTGAAGATGGCGTAGAGGCCGGCGAAGGCGAGATCCACGATCTCGGCGATGCGGCAGAGGCGTTTGGTTTCTTTCATGGTCGTCGCTCCTTATCCGATGAGGGCCCCATAGCCCGCGGGGGTCTTGAGCCACTCGTAGACCGCGCTTGCCTGGGGACGGGCATTTGGATCCGAGAGAAGGGCGATGTAACGCCAAGTGTTCCCGTCTTCGAGGACGATCTGGTACTTATCCTTGACCGCGACCCCGGCGGTCGTGTTGATGTTGGCCCCGACGCCGATGAGGACGTCCACGAGGCCGTCTTTGTTGACCTCGTTGCCGAGGTCCGCGACGTTGCCGTTATGGCCATAGGGGTTGATGACGACGTCCGCGCGTTCCTCTTCGCTGTAGCCGGATTCTTGGAGGAAGGCCTGCAGGTCCGGGGTCCAGCGGTCGATCGATTCCTGCGACACTTTGGAGGTGCTCGTCTTGTCGTACCAGCCGACTTTGAGGAAGGGGCGCGGCATGTCCTCGAGGTCGAGGTAGACGGCGCTCACCTTGACGAGGCCATCGACCGCGAAATCCTTGACGTCGTGGTAACGGAGGAGGCCGGCGTTGGGATAGAGGCGTTCCTCGGGGGCGAGCTTGATGTCGCTTGGGAGCTCTTCCCCGACGTAATAACGGTAGAACCGCTCGTCGGTAGAACGATCCGCGAGGTTCGGGAGAAGGCCGTTGTTGAAGATGTTCACGACGCCTTCGTCGATGAGGGACGTCCCGTCGTAGACTTCGTAACGAATGTCGTCTTCAAGGGACTTGATGGGCCCGCAGGAGGCGAGGCTTAGCAGCGTCGCGGTCGCGAGCAAGGGAAGGATGGGCTTTTGCTTCATGGAATCCTTTCTTCGGTGGGGAAAGCCAAAACGGTCATGTAAGGGCTTTCATTCTGATTAAGGATACTATATCCTTCTCTATGTATATCAGGAAATAACGATTTCCTATGCGTATCATAACGGGGCGTTATGCCTAAGGAGGCCTTCATGAATTACGACTATTACCGCGTCTTCCTGGCCGTCGGGAAAAGGGGATCCTTCACCCGCGCGGCCGAGGAGCTCTACACCTCCCAGCCCGCGGTCACGCGGACGATCAAGAACCTCGAAAGCGACCTCGGGGTGCGCCTCTTCGTCCGCGGCAAGAAAGGGGTCGAGTTCACTCCCGAGGGCAAGCGGCTTTACGATTCCGTCTTCACGGCGTTCTCGCTGCTTGAGAAAGCCGAGTCCGAGGTCGGGGAAAGCGCCTCCCTCGAGAAGGGGACGATCGCCCTTGGGTCCACGATCACCGCGCTGGACGAATTCCTGCTCGACTTCATCGAGTCCTTCCGGCAGGAACACCCGGGGATCAAATTCAAGATCTGCACCCAGTCAAGCGACCTCACGATCGCGAAATTGCGCCAAGGCCTCATCGACATCGCCTTCGTCACGACCCCCTTCCACGAAGGGGATGGCCTTTCGAGCGTCATCCTCAAGGATTTCGAGAACATCGTCATCGCCGGCAAAGGCTATCCCGAGCTGCGGAACGGGGTCCATTCCATCCCCGAGCTCGCGAAATACCCCTTCGTCTACCTTTCAAGCGCGATGCAGCTTCGCGAGTACACGGACGCCTTGTTCCTGAAGCACGGGGTCAACGTCGCGCCTCTTGTCGAGCTCGACAGCGCCTCCACGATCGCCCCGATGGTCGCGAAGAACCTTGGGATCGGCATCGTCCCGAAGTCCTTGGTCCGCACGGCCCTGTCCAAAGGCCACGTGTTCGAGGTCGCGATGGACGAGCCTCTCCCGAAGAGAAGCGTCGCGATGCTTCGAAGCAAGGCGTTCCCCGCGTCTTTGGCGGCGAGACGGTTCTTTGAAGAGGCGAAAGCCAGGACGAAATAGCAAAAGCCCCGCAGAAGCGGGGCGGCAAGCCGAGGGGAATGGTCAAGAAAGGAGTTTGATATCCGCT
>JAEDJP010000046.1 GCA_016296285.1 Bacilli bacterium | reverse complement strand
GTGAACAACGCGAAATAGAGCCAGGGGGCTTCTTTATTCTTCTCCTGCTTCACGAGCTTGAGGCCGAAAGGAATGTAGACGAGGCCGACGAGGCCGGAAAGGAGCAAAAGGACCGCGGCGAAGCGGACAACCCTCCCGCTTCCCACGAAGAACATGATCATCCCGATGAGGAACAAAAGGATCGACGCTCCCGCGGTGAGGGCGACCCCAAGGATTGGCCCTTCGAAGGTCGAGGCGCCTTTGACTTTCTTTCCGCAGTAGGGGCAAGCGACGTAATCTTCCCCGATTTCCTTGCCGCAACGAGCGCAGGTCCTCGTTTCCGTGATGACCGATTTGTTTTCTTCCATGATGATTCCCCTTATTCAATAACCAATTCTAGTTCTTCTTCGGCGAATGTCCAAGCATGGCAAAAAGGGATTTCGCCCGAATCCCGTCAATAACGCTCGCTCAGGAACTGCAGGAGGAATTCCGTCGCTCCCATGACAAGGAAGCCATGCTCATCGAGCGAGGCTTTCGCGGGCCGGGGTATTTCTGACATAATGCGTGCTTTTTAAGCGAACTTGGCATCACCGCTTTATCACGAAATCACCCTAACTTTACGCGTTCTCATCCTTGCCACCAATCTTCACTTTTGTTTTTTGTGTGTACACACACTTTTCTAAAGTATTGTTCACCTAACTCAAGACATGACGATAGATAAGAGCTCAGTCGGGCAAACGCCGTTCCTCGTATAGAACCAGAAATTGATTTGCGGTTCACGCATTCAGATTCCCTCTCGCTGTTTTCCGTTTTCACGATAAGAGGAAGCCGGCGGAATATAATGAAGCGAACAATCCGTTATACCATTATGCAGAATGGATGGTGAAAGCAAAGGAGGGATTGCTGATGCCTCGTTTCAAAGAGATGGTTTGCCCCGTATGTGGAAAGACCGATTTTGATTTGCCGAAAGGGCCGGGCAAAGAAAACAAGCTCCGCTACTATGAGCAAGGTCGCATCGTTTGCTATTACTGCGGCTGGATTTATGACGCCAACCAGGCCGCGAACCCCGAATCGAAGAGGGGCCAAAACGAATTGAGTGTCGTCGAGATGCGAGAGGATTATCAAGCAAGGATCGCGAAGGAGCCAAACTATTATTGGTTCTCTACGAAGAGAATCCCTTGGGAATCCCATGTCTGTCCCGTGTGTCGGGAGCATCGATTCCCAAACGAGCCTTCTTTTGACATTTGCCCTGTCTGCGGTTGGCAAGACGATGGGATGGAAGCGAATCCTGAAATGGAGTCGGCGATTGGATTAACGTATCCCGATGCCGTCAAGGAATTCAAGGAAAAGCGAGCGAAAACCCCTACTATCGCTGGGCGGCGGAAGTCGGGCAAAAACGGAAATAGTTCTCTTGGCTAGCCCGAGAACGTCTCCTCTATTGCGGCATATAGATGCGTGAACGTCGCGTGTTTCCTGTTGTAACGTTCCGCAGATTCTTTCGTCGGTTCAATACGGTTTCCCGCTTGAAGCAAAGCTTCGCAGGCTTCTTTGACGGAAGGACAAAGCAAGGAATAACGGCATTCCGCGTTGCTTTTTTTCTACCAAGGATTCGTCTTTTTACGCAATCGGAATCTCAGCGCCTCTTCAAACCACCAAGCCCTGCAACTCGCGGCGGACAAGATGCAAGCCATCCCGCAGCATTTCCCGCTCGCGTGGGAAGGCGATGCATCCTCTTTATGAGGGTCGCGCCCTTATCGGTTTGGCATTTCGTAACGG
The DNA here is from genome assembly GCA_016296285.1 of Bacilli bacterium. Classification (GTDB taxonomy): domain Bacteria; phylum Bacillota_I; class Bacilli_A; order RFN20; family CAG-826; genus Alloenteromonas. The sequence continues at coordinate 8,254 of JAEDJP010000046.1, read as the reverse complement.
GTGGAACGGCCCCCGCCGCAAGAAACGACCAGGCCCTTCTCTGCCATGGCCCGCAAAAGCCTTCCCGCTTGAGCTTGGCTAAAACCGGAGATTTCCTGAACCTCTTTCCGAGTGATGGCCTCGCTTTCTTTGAGACGCTTTAGAATCGCCTTTTCGTTTTGCGATAATGCTTCGGACCCTTCCCCCTCTTTTGCCTTCTCTCCGGATTGGGGAACGCAATTGCGGTTTGGCAACACGATCTTGAAGGCGTTGCTCGTCGCCTCGATCGTCGGCTTCCTAAGTGCGTCCGCGTAGGCCCCCATGATCTTCTTCATCCCCGTTCCGTAAGCCTCGATGAGTTGCAGGCGATAGAACACGTTCGCGAGATTTGGGTTTCGGCATACGGATACCCCCATCATCAAATCCTCGAGCTCGAGGCCAGGCAAGAGTCCGCCGAGTGAGACAAATTCGATCCGATCATCATAAATGCTGATTAAAGTGCTCGCGCTATAGCCATAATCGCGATGGACGAGGGAATTGAGCAACGCCTCACGTACCGCGACCTCGGGATAATCTCGCGTATCAATCCTCAAAAGTTTTTCAAATGTTGCGCGGGTTCGATTCTGCAAATCGATGTAATCATAGACATCGTTAAGTTGCTCAAGAAGAGAGCCGGTAAATTCCCGGCGATCCTTGAAGACACTTTGGTCCTTGCCCTCGAACACCGCGACCTTCAAGGAAAAAGGGCACTGGTCGGACAAAAGGAGCCCAAGATTCGTGAACAAACCATCGCGCGACATGAGCCGCAAGGTCAACATCTGGGGTTGGCCAAAGGCAATCTTTCGAAGTTCGAATTCTTTTTCGGCCGCCCGAAAGGATAGCGCTTGATCAACGGAACGCGTGTCTTCAAAGCGATCGCCATCCGTTTCCTTAATCATCTTTCGGATTGCGGCATCGGTCGCCGGAACGGAGGAATATCCTTGACGGACGAACACGCCTTCGGGACGAAGCCCTTTCTTCGCAAGATAATAGGGGCGGTTCGTGCCGCGTTGCGCCATGACGGCAACAACGAATTTCCCATCGCATTCAAGGGTTTCATAATGAAGGAACATCGTGATATCGGGTTTCACAGAATCCCTCGCTGCGTTGGAGACTTGTAAAGCGCAAGCATCGGGATCCTCAACGCCAAGAACGGTCCCGTCGTCCGCGACGCCGATATAGACCGTCCCTCCGTTGCAATTGACAAAGGCAACCAGCTCTTTCACGACTCCTTCTTGAGCCACCGACTTCAATTCAACCGTTTCCGTTTCTCGAAATTCCATGGAGTTCTCCTCCTATTCTAATCTTTTTCTAATCATTCTAATCATTCTTGTCAAGATATTTGATTAGAATACAGCTTTAGCCGGGGAGAAAAGCCAAAATGCAAAGCGGTTTGTCGCCGCTTTCCCCTTGATGATCTCTCCGAATTGAGAGCGGCAGGAAGCTTATCTCATGGGTACACCTCAAAGCGACAAAAAGAAAAGTTTTTACCCTTTTTTTCGATACCACAAAGCAACCAGAATATTGGTTGGCTTGCTCAGAGTCTCATGATGTCGTCGGAAAGCAGGAACTGCTCGATTCCAATGTAGAGGATCCCGCGCTCGTCTCTCCAGGGTTCCCGATAATCTTTCACGACAACGATTTTCTCGAAGGAATCCGGGATCCGGATGAGCGAGGCGATTTCCTGTTCCTTCTTCTTCGGATCGTCCACGTTGAGGGCGGATTGGACATAGATCCGCCTCCCCCCTTGGTTCACGACGAAATCCACCTCCAGTTGCTTGCGGACCTTCACGCCACGGGTATCGGTGGTGTTGTATTCGACGACGCCGACATCGACGTCATACCCCCGACGGACCAGATCGTTATAGAGGATGTTTTCCATGATGTGGTTCTCCTCAATCTGTCGAAAACCTAGCAGGGCATTCCGGAGACCTAAATCGGCGTAATAGAACTTCGCGGGGGTGGCGATGTATTTCTTGCCTTTCACGTCGTAACGGAGGGCTCTTTCCATCAAGAACGAGTCGTGAAAATACCCGAGGTATCTCTCGATGGTGTCGGGAGAAATCGCGATATTTCGCTCGCTTTTGAAGGTCTTGGAAAGCTTGTGGGGATTCGTGAGGGATCCGATTCCGGAGGCGAGGATGTTGAGGAGCGCGCTGAGGACCGCTTTATCGTTTTTGATCGAGTGGCGTTCCTCGATATCCCTGAGATAGGTTTGCTCGAAGAGCTGCTTCAGGTACTTGCTGCGTTCCTCGTGGGTCGGAAGCGACCAGACGCGTGGCATGCCGCCATAGGTGAAATACTCCTGCCAGGCCTGGCGCTTATCCCCTTCGTAACCTTCGTAGAATTCCGCGTAAGACAAAGGATACACGCGGATCTCGTCCCCGCGACCCCGGAATTGCGTCAGGATGTCCGAAGAGAGCATCTTGGAGTTGCTTCCCGTGACATAGACGTCGACGTTTTTCATTTGCATGAGCCCAAGGACGACGTCGACGAAGGTGATTCTCGCCTGCGGGTCGTCAACGAACGGATTTTGCATATCCGCGACGAATTGGATCTCGTCCAAAAAGACGTAATACCTTTTCCCTTCATCCTTCATCAAATCGCGGAGGTGCTTATCCAAGGCGATGGGATTACGATACCGAACGTTGGGGAGGGCATCCAAAGACACGGAGATGAACTGGTTCGCAGAAATCCCCTGGGACAGAAGCCAGTCCCGGTAAAGCTGGAGCAGCAAGACCGACTTTCCACATCTTTTGAGCCCGGTGATGATTTTGATCTGCCCGTTATCTTTCTTGGCAATCAGTTGGTCGATATATTGCTTCCTGCTATACATTCCCTTCACCTCTAGAATTTTTTTGCGGTTACCCGCATTTTTTTCACCTATGCCAAGATTGCCCGGCTTTCCAAATCATCTAGCGTTTTCCCAAACCGTCAGGATGATCTCGTGTATCAATCCTCAAAAGTTTTTCAATTGTTGCGCGGGTTCGATTCTGCAGATCGATGTAATCATAGACATCGTTAAGTTGCCCAAGAAGAGAGCCGGTAAATTCCCGGCGATCCTTGAAGACACTTTGGTCCTTGCCCTCGAACACCGCGACCTTCAAGGAAAAAGGGCACTGGTCGGACAAAAGGAGCCCAAGATTCGTGAACAAACCATCGCGCGACATGAGCCGCAAGGTCAACATCTGGGGTTGGCCAAAGGCAACCAACTCTTTCGCGACTCCTTCTTGAGCCACCGACTTCAATTCAACCGTTTCCGTTTCTCGAAATTCTATGGAGTTCTCCTCCTATTCTAATCATTTTTCTAATCATTCTAATCATTCGCATCAAAACATCTGATTAGAATGCGGGTTTATTCAGGGAGAAAAACCAAAATTTAAAGCGGTTTGTCGGCGCTTTCCCCTTGATGATCTCTCCGAATTGAGAACGGCAGGAAACTTATCTCATGGATGCGGCGAATTCGCTCATTTTTGCCTACTGAAATCCTCGATAAACCGAGGAAGGTCGTCAAGGAAGAAAGGCAGGGCATAGAAAGGAATGCTAAGGAGGTTCTTCTCCCTGGAATAACCGAATGGATTTTGGCTGATCTTCAAAGCGAACAAGTCCGAATTATGGAAACGGAAGGCGCCTAAGGAATCGAGCCTCCCTTTGTTTTTCTTGCAATCCACGGGGATGAATCCCGAAGGCAAGCCGAGGACGAATTCCATCTCCGAGGTCGTTTTTCCCTTCCAATAGAACAGAGGGTAACCGCGAGCAACGAGTTCTTCTGCGACATAATTCTCGAAGAAAATGCCAGAAAGGGTGTTGGAAGAAAGCGAGTCCTTAAACGAGGCAAAGTCCGCGCCTGCCTCGAAGGCGAAGAGGCCGCAGTCGGGGAGATAGACGCGGAAGAGAGATTCTTCGCCTTCTTTGAGGGGATATGTGACATGTTCCTTGGCGAGATGGCTTTTGTTCACGAGCCTTGCGAGTTCTAACCAATCAAAGGGAGAGAGATAATCGCGGTATCGCTTCCCTTTCTCTAAAAAGGAAATCTTGAAATTCTTGTTCTCTTTGTTCAGTTGCTGATAGATGTTCTGAAACACCATGCGAGTCCTGGATATCGTCGCGGATGAGATCTGATAAAGCGCCATATCGGACAGATGGCCGTCGAAGATTCCCTGCAATACCCTTTGGGCCCTTAACGTCGATTGCGTTTCTAGATAGACCGCGACCGCTTCCGGCATGCCTCCGACCTGAAGATATGCGAAGAAAGCGTCAAGCGCCATTTCGTGCAGTCCCGAATCGAGGGGCTTTCGTTCGAGAACGCTTTTCTGAACGAGAGAATGGAGTTTTTTGTTCCTCGCCAGCAAGAATTCATCGAAGGTCATGCCCCGCATATCGAGCGTGTCGAGCTTCCCAACCGGATAGAGGAAATTGTTGTGCCCATCCTGGTTTTCGGGTTCGATTTCGGGATCTAGGCGGATTTCGCCATCCCGTTCATCCCTCTCCAGTTGCTTGAGGCGAACGCGGACCAAGGAGCCCGTGATGATGACCGGAAGTTCAGGGTAATCCTGGCAGAAATACTTGGCCGCGGTCAGGATTTGGACCGCCTCTTGGGCCTCGTCAAAGAAAAGGAGGGTATCCTTATCGATCTCGGTGTTATAAGCGACTTCAAGATAAGCAAGGATTGCTTTGGGGTCCGGGTGATTCTTGACGTAACGGCGAGAAGCGGCATCCCGGCGAAAATCGACGAAGACCCACTTCTTAAACTGAGTCTTGGCGAAAAGTTCCTGAACCGCATAGGTTTTCCCGACTTGTCTTGCCCCCGTGATGAGAAGCGGCTTTCGGCGAGGGTCGTTCTTCCATTCGATCAATTCTTTGAGGATGGTTCGTTCCATAGGTTTCCTCCGCGTTTATTTTACAAGAAAGCACCAGAAAATCCACTCATTAACTTTGAATTATGTGTAACTGTTGCACATTTTTAAGTTTGATTATGTGCATCCGTTACACGTTTTTAAAAGTTTCGTGCGCAAGATTTTGATGATGGTCGTGAAAACGGCGAGGAAGCGGCATACCTGTCCCGCCCTTAAAGGCATCGTTTCCGCGTTAAAGGAAGCGATGCAATAAGGGAGATCGCGAAAAACTTTTTCCCCTTGGTTTTCCCCGGGTCCCTTCAATCGACCTTGTAATATTTCGCGTATTTGCCGCTTTGAATCATCAAGATTCGGCCCGCCTTCTTGAGCTCGCCAAGAGCTTTTTCGATGGTCGTCCGATTAAGGTTGATCAAAATCTCCTCGATGTCCGCTTTCGCAATCGGCGTTTTGGCATCTTGGATGACTTTCAAGACCTTTTCTGAAGCTAGGCCTGGAAGGGAATTGATTTCCAAAAGGTAGGCAAGTTTCTCGTATCCTTCTTGGAGGCATCCCAACATGAAATGGACAAAGAAGGACGGGTCGTTCTCGTTTTGATTCCAGCCAATAGAAGACTTCTCCAGCGCTTGGTAATAACGGTCGAGATGGCGGAGGATAACGTAAGACAAAGAATAATACTGGTCTAGGCCGTAGCCGTACTTCAAAAGCAAGAACGTCGTTAAAAGCCTCGAGACGCGACCGTTTCCGTCGGAAAAGGGATGGATGCACAAAAAATCGAGCACGAACACGAAGATGGCAAGCAACCGGTTGCATCCCGGGTCTTTCATGCACTCTTTGAATTGATAAACGAGATTTCCCATGAGACCGTTCGTCTCCTCGGGTCCCGGGGGGACGAATACGGTACGGGCGAAGCCGCCTTTCTTATCGTATTCGCGAATAGCGTTCGGCTCGCTTTTGTACTTCCCTCCAAATTCCGGGGCAAAGGAAGCGTAAAGGAAATAATGAAGGTCTTTGATATAGGATTCCGAGAGTTCTTGATAGGGATATACGATGAACACGTTTTGCAAGGCTTCGTTATACCCATGGAGCAAGTATTCTTCCTTCGTCTCGGGATCCATATGACGGACGAGGACTTCTTCTTCCCGGGCTTTCTCGACCTTGATGCCCTCGATCTCGTTGCTCGAGGTGACGCTTCGCCGCTTCGTCAGGTCGTGCAGGCGATTCAGTTTGACTTTCGGGGGCAAGCGAAAGGTTTTGCCCCGATTCACCTCGACGCCTTGCAGCATCGCGATGACGAGGGGGTCCTTGAGAGCGAGAACTTGTTCTTTGAGACAAAGGATCTTCATGGTCCTATTCTATCCGTCTTTGTCTGCTCTGTACATTTTAATTGCATATTTTTCGGCCAAAAATATGCAGTTAGATTTCAAAGGACGGGCAATCGACCGTCAGAAAACCCTTCCGACCACCCGGATTCCGGCTTGCTTAACACCCCTTAAAGGGCATCATCCTCTTCTTCGTAATAATAGGAATAGTCAATGCCTTTGAGGAACAATTCCCGATTGTTGACCTCATCCGTCAAGGCATTCTGTAGCAATCGATGGATCGGCCTGGCGTCGATGGGGCTTCGAACCATCGCGTCCAGATAATCCTTCTTCTCGATTCTCGACCAATCCACGCATCTTCCAAGTCTTTCCTTCAAAAGGAAATCGAGCCAAATTCGAGTGGCCCTTCCATTCCCTTCGAGAAAGGGATGCGCGACGTTCATCTCGACATATTTGTCCACGATTTCATCGAAGGATGAGTCCGGCATCGCGTCGATTCTACTCAAGGTTCGGGGCAAGAAATCGCCATTCGCGAAAACAAAGCCACCTTTTGAGATCGTCTTGGTTCGGATCTTTCCCGCGAAATCGTACAAACCCTCGAAAAGAAAGGCGTGAATCTGCTGAAGGAGAACCGTTTTCCCGACGTTCGATGAATCTAGAACATCGGATTCCCAAAGGGCATGCGCTTTCCGTTTGCTTTGCTCGTCCACCGAATCCAAAGATCCTTCGACCCATCTTTGGATTTCGAGGTTGTGTTTGCTATGAAGAAGCATGCCTAGCCTTTGGATTCCTTTTTCATCCAAGACATCGCTTTCGTATTTTTTCCCATCCTCGGCGAAAAGCTTTTGGCTACTAGAAAATGCGCGGAGTTCCGGGTTCCTTCTCTTGATGGCGTTCCAATAGATTCTCGGGTTCTTGGAATCCATCAACGCGAAAACGACGTCCGTGGCGGAATACCACCATTTCGATAAAGCTTCATCCCAGACAGCCCGTACAGGTTTGCCGTGGAAATCGCGAACGGAATGCTTCTTCACAATCATCTCGAATACATTCTACTTCAGTTGTCTACAAACTGTATACAACTGAAAGCGAAAACAGCTGACGCGAATGCATCGGCCTCGGAATTCCATCGAAAGCAAAGACCAATTTTGATACGGACTGCGCACCCCTTCGAGTTTTCGTAGAAAGGTTCAGAGGGGCGCATCTTTTCACGACATGTTTTTAATCATGGTGTGCATTTTCATATGCTCTTCGCACATCTTCCGGGAGTCCGTCGGGAATCATGTTCTGCGCTTGATCTTCGGAGCCATCTCGCATTGCCTGCTCATAGTACCAGCACTTGAATTTCAGCATATCCAACACTTTGTTCATGTGGATAAGTTCTGCCTCAAGTCTCTTCCTTTGCTTTTCAAAGAGTGCTTTTCTCTGAGGATAGGTGGATGCACCTTCTACGCACCAATCCATGAATTGTTTAATATCCTTGATTTCCAGACCGGATTTCTTCAAGCACTCAATGACTCGGAGGGCTTCGATCTCCGTCTCACTGAATTTGCGGATACCGGAGACCCGCTCCATTTTGGGAAACAACCCCTGTTTGTCATAATAGCGCAGCGTGGAGATGGGTAAGCCGAACATCTCTGATACCTGTCCGATGGAATACATAAAGAATCCTCCCATATTTTTAGAAAAACTATCTTGACCTTAAGTCAGGTTTAGGTGTTGAAATTAGAAAAACACATACGAAAACAAAACACAAGAGGTGTCTAACATGAATAAAAAGGTCGTGATTCTTTCTTCCAGCCCTCGCAAGGGCGGCAATTCCGAGACGCTCGCGACGGCTTTTGCCAAGGGCGCGCAGGAAGCGGGCAATCAAGTGGAGACTGTGTATTTGCGGGAAAAGCAATACAGTTTCTGCAAGGGCTGTCTTGCCTGTCAGAAGCTGGGACACTGCGTTATAAAGGATGACGCAGATGAGATTGTGGCCAAGATGCACGATGCCGATGTGTTGGTATTTGCCACGCCTGTTTACTATTACAGCGTCAGCGGTCAGCTCAAGACCAT
>JAEDJP010000167.1 GCA_016296285.1 Bacilli bacterium | reverse complement strand
ACCTCATCACCAAGGACCTCGGGCGCGAGCTCAAGGGCGCGACCCCGGAAGACCTCGGCCACGTGAAGAAAGCCACGGTCCGCAAGGACAAGACCACCTTGATCGGCGGGGAAGGCGACAAAGCCGCCCTCGAAGCCCACGTCAAGGAATTGCGCGCCCAAATGGGCGAAGTCACGAGCGAATACGATAAGAAGAACCTCGCCAAGCGCATCGCCAAGCTCAGCAACGGCGTCGCCGTCCTCAAGGTCGGCGCGATGACCGAATCGCAGCTCAAGGAGAAGAAGCTCCGCATCGAGGATGCCCTCAACGCGACGAAAGCCGCGGTTTCCGAAGGCATCGTCATCGGCGGCGGGGCGGCCCTCGCGGAAGCCTACAAAGCCCTCAAGGGCAACCTCAAAGATGCCAACCGCGACGTCCAGATGGGCATCAACGCGGTCCTCGAATCCTTGCTCGAGCCGGTTCGCCAGATCGCGACGAACGCCGGTTACGAGGCAAGCGACATCGTCGATGAGCAGCGCAACGCCCCGAAAGGCCATGGCTTCAACGCCGAGGCCGGGACGTGGGTCGACCTCTTCGAGGCCGGCATCGTCGACCCGACCAAGGTCACCCGCAGCGCCGTCTTGAACGCTTCCTCCATCGCCGCGCTCTTCGTCACGACCGAAGCCGCGGTCACCGAAATCAAGGAAGAGAAACCCGCCGCCGGGGTTCCCGCTTCCGACATGTATTGATTCGGTTTCGCCACGCGGGGAGGGAAATCCCTCCCCTTTTTGCTTGGCCGGGGATACAATGGAACCATGAAAAAAGATTGGGTTGATTTGCGCGCCATCGAAGGCGAGTTCTTCGATATCGACGAGGAGAAGAAGATCGCGACCTTGCGCTTCCGCTTCGACTCGCCCGAGGACATCATGGACGTCAACGCGGTGACGAAAATCCCCGTTTTGAGCGACGAATTCAGCGAATGGATCCATTATGCCTTGGCCTATACCCCGCGTCGCGTCAAGATCGACATCGACGTCTCGTTCGTCTCGATGAACGGGTATACCGAGGAGCAGCTCGCGGACATCTTCCAGAAGAACGTGCGCCTCGAGGCGAAGAAGATCTACCGCGAGAACCGCGGGAAGAAGCTCCTCGCCTATGGCCTCATCGGGATTGGCCTCCTGTTCTTTCTCCTCATGCTCCTTTTGACCCACGTTTTCGACACGGGGCTCGCCGGGGAAATCGTCGGCTACGTCTCCGACATCGCGACCACCGTGGCGTTTTGGGAGGCCCTCACGATCCTCCTGGTCGAGAATCGGGAACGCCGGAACGAGGCCATCGACGTGCTGAAACGCTTCCATTCGATCTCGTTTCACGGGGAAGAAACCCCCTCGGAATGAGTTTCCCGTGGCGTTTTTCCTTTTGCGCGCGTACAATGACGGGGCTATGGAAAACCTATTCGATGATTTGATGTACCGCGGGCTCATCGAGCAAAGCTCCGACGCGGAAAGCGTGAAAAAACTGCTCGAGACGAAGCAGGCCGTCTATTGCGGGTTCGACCCCTCGGCCTCCTCGATGCACCTTGGCAATTATGTCATGATCTCCCTCCTCAAGCGTTTTCAGCTGGCGGGGCACAAGGTCATCGCCGTCGTCGGCGGCGCGACCGGGATGATCGGCGACCCCTCGGGCAAGAGCAGCGAGCGCAACCTCCAGACGAAGGAAACCCTGGAAGCCAACACCGCCTCGATCAAGGCCCAGCTCGAGCGCTACATCGATTTGACCGACCCCGAGAAAGGCGAGATCGTCTCGAATTACGACTGGCTCGGCTCCCTCTCGATGATCGATTTCCTCCGCGATTACGGCAAATATTTCTCGATCAACTACATGCTTTCGAAGGAAATCGTCAAATCCCGCCTCGAAGCGGGCATCTCCTTCACTGAATTCGCCTACCAAATCCTCCAATCCATCGATTTCTACCACCTGCATTCGACCAAAGGCGTCTCCATGCAGCTTGGTGGCAACGACCAA
>JAEDJP010000045.1 GCA_016296285.1 Bacilli bacterium | reverse complement strand
CTCGGTTCCTTCAAAATTCGGATCACCGGGCAAGGAACCTCTTTCCCCGTTTATGAAAAAGAAAGCGAGAAAGGCGGCCTTTGGTCCGTGGAATGCAACTGGGACGATCCTGAAATCGACGAGTTTGATCAAACATTCAAATTGATTCTCAACCCTCGCCATCCCGATTACGTTTTCATCAATCGCGAAAGCAAACAATATTGCAAACGGTTGGAAAATGAGATTATGGCGGAAGCCCTCGCAATCTTTCTTTCCACGGTCTTGAATAGCCGCGGCGCCGGGCAAACCCTTTCGGGCAAGTATCCTGAGGGATCCGTCGCGTCCGTCGCTCAATACATGATTGAGGCAAAATCTTTGCGTCCCGATGACCCGAACCAAAGCCTTTTGCACCAAATTGTTCTGGAATTTGAGAAAGGGGCCAAAAATGATCGTTGAAGAACTTTCCAAAACCCGTGCAGCGGAGCGGTTTGAAACAATGCTGATCGAAGGATTCAAGCCCATCGATTTGAAGAACCCTGAATTGAAAAACATTGCCAAAGAGCTGACGGGATTAATGAGGGGCGAAGCGGCGGGAAAGTCGCCGTATCAGCAAGATTTGCTATACGGTCGTGAACTCTTTCGCATCCTTTCGAGCGCTTCTTGGTTTAACTGGGGTGTCGCCACCAACGACGATTTTTGGCGTTTCCTTTCTGTTTGCGCCATTCCAAATGTTGTATATGACCGTTTTGCGAATGAAAAGGACGGAACGACCGTAACGGATGCTCTCAAAGGGCATTTCTATGCGAAACATGGGAGGATTTATCCTTTTTCTCTCTATTGGATCTATCGCATATGCAATCAGGGTTCTCTTGAGAAAACGTATGAATTTTTGTCGAAGCCATGCTTTGGGACTGACACGATCCTTAACGTGGCTGAGCGAATGGGGCCCAAAGGTTTTCGCGTCGATGTCTATCGCGGAATCTTGCAAAGATTTGCTGGACTTCGTCATGAAGAGTATTCGAAAAGCATCGGGGCGCCCAATCAGATTTTGAGAAGTTTGCTTGTCCAACACGGTGTTAAAAACGCGGTGTTTGTTCCGGAGCTTCATGAAGGAGACATGGAAGGCTACATCGAAGAGCTGTTCGTCACTGTTTTGGGAGAAGATTATGTATAAAGATTTGCTTGAGATTCTTCGGGCGTTCATTGGCCTTGATCGCTTGATGAGGGAAGTTCCCATCGAAAGCGAAAAGTACGTCGCCTATGCTTACTGCGCAGATGGCGGTTTTGGGGTAGCGATTCCTTTCGAAAAGGCGCTGGAAATCCACGAGAAATTCAATAACATTCTTTTTCATACGCGTATTCTCAAGGAACAAAAGTTCCTTTGTTTGTGGACGGATTCCGATGATTTGGTTGTTCCTTTCGCGGGCGTGGCTTGGGATTTTATCTCTCCTGGCGTTTGCGACGAAAATAGAATCGCTCTACTGAATACTCCTTTTGTGTGGTTTGAAAAATGGAAGAGCCTTGTCGGCAACTATGCAAAGGATTTGATGGCCTATGACATCATCGGCGAGCTCAAAACATTTCTTTTGCTTGCGGATGCGGGAAAACACCCTGTTTGGACAAGCCAAACTCTTTCCGCCCATGATATCGAAGCAGATGGTGCCGTATATGAGGTCAAGACGACATTAAGTCACGCGGGAAGAACGGTTGAAATCAGCAGTTTGGAGCAAGGAGAAGAAGAAAACGGATTGCCTCTTTACCTTTGTCTCGTTCGGGTTCAGCAATCTTCAAACGGCGAAACGATCGAGAGCCTTCGAAACGAGATTGTTCAGAAGGGCTATATCCATGCGAACGAGATCGATTCGTATTTAATGAAGAAGGGCTACACCCCGGAGAAATCTGAATATCGCAAAGGATATCATGTGTACCGAATCTCCGCGTTTTTGGTCGATGAAAAGTTTCCTCGTTTATGTTTGACTGATTTCAAAGAAAACAAGCTTCCGAAAGGAGTCGAGAGCATTTCTTATACGATTCACTTACCGGAAGAAGGAGAGCGAACGATTTATCCAACCGAATGATAAGACGGTTTTGTCGACTCCATCGCCCGTCGTGTTTGTTCGTCAAAGAATGCGCGGCTCTTCGGGCATTTGGAATCGTCAAAATTTTCCTTATAACGCTTCTATCTCATCGAAAAGGTCTTGATTCCATTCCTTTTTCCACAAACCATAACGTTCGTTGAAACTCTTATATAAGCAATCCGCGGTATAGAGGGGATAGTTTGAGCAATTCTTCTTGAATCGCTTCAGCAATAAGAGATAGACGTCCTTGTCGTGGATGACGCGCTCATGGCATTTGGCTTGCCACGCCAGCTTCGTTTTCCATCCGGAATAAAGGTCATTCAGCTCTGGGGCTAGAAAGTTGATGACGCCCCCGATCCCGACGATTTCGTTTTCGTTGTGATCTTTGGACGGGGTTTCGCAAATCAAAATATGCAGGAACAAGTGTTCCAAGTAATCGCAATAGACAAGGTTTTCCGGCAACTGCCATTCATAGGGATTCTTTTGCGCCCAGTTCGGGTGCCCGAGCATGATGGCGTGATCCTCGTATTTGTGATGAACGACCAAGCCGTCTCGCGTCCTGCTGACTTTCGCGTTCTTGTTCCAGTTCTTCGTGAAGTATGGGACGGGACTAATGCCGTATTTCTTTTGCAAATAATCGCAAAAGCCCAAATAGCTGAGATTCTCGACTGTTTTGTATTCTTGGAGATTCATGGCTTCGCCCCCTTCTATTTTTTATATTCTAGTCCAATTCAAGTCCGAGAACGACGTCGATGTGTTCCAAAACCGCCCCTGATGTCATAGTTTGGCCCCCCGGATCTTTACACGCGGATCCACGTGCTTTATCATCAAAAGATCTGCAGGGGACTCAAATAAATGAATTTGAAAGATTACGCCAAAACGCTCGGCGATCTTGGGCTCGCGACGAAAGGGACGCCCCTCCAAACCGCGGGGCTCATGGCCTTTTACGACATCTTCGGGGGAGACTTGGCCCAAGTCGAGGATCTCGCCGACGGGCTCTCCAACGACCTCGGGAGACGGATTCCCGTCCTCGGGGTATTCCTCTCGACCGCCTATGACGAGGACACGGTCGTCGTCTACGCCGTTTACGATCCCTCGAACGGGGGATTCAGCCTCCAGGAGGTCGAGCAGAAGGTGAATGAGGTCGCGACGTTCCTCACCAACGTCGCCCGCGGGGTCTATGTCATCGGCTCCACCAAGGCGGAGAACCTCTTGTCCGATTACCTCTCCAAGGATGACGATGGCAACATCCGCCCCGTCCTCATCAAGGTATTGACCCTCGCCGACTTGCCGGAGAAAGAGGCCTTCGAAGCGGAGAAGAGGATCGCGTCTTTGAAACTCTCCACTCGCGCCTTGCGCATCGAGGCGGAACTCGATCTAGGCACCGACATCGCCAAGACGATCGAGGCCAACCTCGCCCCCTATGAGAACGTCCCATCCGGGGAACTCGTTCTCGATCGCCCTGGTAACTTGCTTCATTTCGGCAAGGATTCCTTCGTCTGCAACGTGTCCGCGAAATCCCTCAAGGCCCTTTGGGACAAGGAAGGGAGCAAAGGCCTGCTCGCGATGAACCTTCGCTTCTACATCAAAAGCCCCGTGATCGACGACAACGTCACCCGTTCCATCCAGCAGAATCCCGACGATTTCTGGTATTACAACAACGGCATCATCATCGTCTGCGACGGGGCCACCCAAAACGGGGATCGCTTGACCCTAAGGAATTTCTCGGTCGTCAACGGGGGCCAGACAACCCGCATGATCGGCACCGTCCCCTTCGACAAGGATTTCTTCATCCTCGCGAAAGTCGTGATCAACCGTTTCGCGGACCTCGAGAAGAAGGCCCTCTTCGTCTCGCAGGTCGCGGAATACTCGAACACCCAGAAGCCGATCAAGGCCAAGGACCTCATCGCGAACCGCCCCGAGCAGAGGATGCTCAAAAGCGCCCTTCTCAAGAACGGGGTCTTCCTCGAGATCAAGCGCGGGGAGAAGCCGGTCGGTTCCTTCCCCGAGCCGTGGCAAAAGACCAAAAACCAAGAGCTCGCCCAGATGCTTTACGCCTTCGTCTTCCTTCATCCCGGCCCCGCGCGCAACAACGTCTCGAAGATGCTGCAGAACGAGCAGAAGTACGACTTGCTCTTCCGCAAGCACGAATATTCGTTCGCGTTCCTCAAGAGCCTCCTCTTCCTCGAGAAGGCCCTCGAGTCCTATAAGCGCAAGGCCGCCAAAGACGAGGAAGCGGACGCGACTTCCCGCGCCCTAGCGAAAAACGGCCTCTTCTATGCCCTCGCGACGATCGGGTATTTGCTGAAGAGACGCTACTGCCCCTCCTTCGCGGAGAACTGCCGCAAAAGCGGTTCCAACGCGTCCTTCTACAAAGAAGCCACCGAGGAACAGGCGTTCGATTTCTCGTTCCTCGACCCGGCTTACGAAGACAATTACAAGCTCTTCCTCAAGGACTCGTTCCCGTTCTTCGATTTCCTCTTCGGGAACCTCATCCGCCCGACCTACGAATCCCAGAAGGAGAACAACGCCGCCTTGTCCCCCGCGAACTGGACCAAAACCGACACGGGCTTCACCGCCATCGAACGCTACATCGAGAACATGTTGAGCTCCGCGGGCGACGCGTTCTTCGATCAACGGCTCTTCGCTCTTTTCAAAGCCCCAAGCGAGCAGATGAACGCGGACGCGGATTCCCTGTACCAAACCCTCCGGGGGACGAACAAGGCCTTCAAGACCTCCCGCGGGGCCGTCCTCTCCCAAGATGACGGGCAGCTGCGCAACGCATTGCTCATCTTCCGCGAGGAGTATGCGGCCAAGAAGCACATCGCCCCCGCCCGAATTTTCAACGAGGCGACCTTGAACAAGCTCGTCCAGCAAAAGCCCGTGACCGATGCCGATGTCCGGAATATCCTTCCTCCCCAATCCTATTTCTACGTGGGAAATCAAGTCCTCGAGATCATTACGAATTTCCTTTTCGGCGCCCTCCCCAAGGACGAATAAGCAGCCTCCTACCGAATCTAAGGCCTCGAAACCAAACGAGGCCCTTTTCTTATGAGGTCCGTTTGCTATGGCTTCCAAATTCTTTTCCCCTTAAGCAGGTTTTACGCGGAGCGGGCGATGTCTGTTCCCCCATTTCATCCGGGACAAGATGATCGAAACACCTCAGGTCCCGTTGCCCCTTCTTTTTCGAATAGATTCTCGTGAAAGCAATTCCCCGGGTTTCCAAAAACAGCTCCCGAAGAAGAAAAAAGAGGGAATATGAAGCAAAAACTTACATCTAGGCAACGTCCCCTGAAAGCATCCAAATATTGACGGGGGGGGGGGTAATGTATCCTAAACAAAAAGGTTTCGAGTTCGGGAAAGAAAAAAGGGGAGGCTACGCTCATGGATTACGGAACAAAATATTTTTCGGAGAAGTGGAAGGTGCCACAATCTCTCATTTCCACTTGGTGTAGAAAAGGTCTCATCCCTGGGGCGACACAGGATAAGCCGCATTGTCCGTGGCATATCCCGGCCAATGCCAAGAAGCCTTTATAAACAGGCAACAAGAAGGCTTAAACAATGAAAAAGAAATATTTTGGATTGCTGGCGTTTTGCTTTCTGGCTTTCGCGCCCATGGAAACGGGAGGATTCGCCTCTCTAAAGCCTGCTGTTAGACTAGCGAATGCTTCGTTGAATGAGTGCGTAATCACGGATGTGTCGGCTGGAACGTCTCACAGCCTCGCTTTGGATTCGGACGGAAACCTTTGGGCCTGGGGCGATAACTCGAGAGGGCAACTTGGCGATGGGACGACGACCAATTCGAATGTCCCTATCCAAATCATGCGAGGGCACAAATTCTCCCAAATTTCAGCTGGAAATCAATGCTCCGCAGCTATCGACACGGAAGGCTACTTATATGGTTGGGGCTCGGCCATTAATCCTACGGGTTCTAACGTTAAGGTTCCTACCCTCGTGAGCGAAACGACCCGCTATTCCAGCGTTCACTGCCATGGCGAGTCTGCAAAGAAAGTGCCTAACGGTGATATCACAAAATACTTCGGATATTACTCTTGGTCTTACAGTAGTTTTGAGCCAAAAATCACCGGAAATTGTACCGCGTCATGCGAATATACGATAACAACTGAGACTCCGATTGTGTCCGCGGATGGGGCTGGACATCGATATAACGGTTCATATTATTATTCTTGTTTTTTGGTGACTCGGGATGGGTCTGTCGTTTGGAGGAACAGAAGGGATTCTGGTGGCTCGCTATATTGGAGTCTTCCTTCCGATACATCGTTGGATGCTCTAGAAGGAACGAGAATCATTGATGTCGCCGTGACGAAAGTGAACCCTTATAATAGCGCGCTCGTCGATTGCGCGAATACGGCTTTCTTTGTCTCGGAGGAGGGAACCATCTACTCGGTCGGCAAGAACGACCACCAAGAACTCGGAAACGATACCTACGCCTCAAGCGATTACGTGAGCACGCCGATAGAAGTAAGCGCGAGCGCGGTTTTCAAAAGCGTTTCCGCGGGCGCCCATCACGTTTTAGCTGTCGACAACCGCGGAAAAGTCTATTCTTGGGGTTCCAATGAATGCGGTCAGCTTGGCCTCGGGGATTTCGCTGCCAGGTCAACGCCAAAGAAGATCTCGGTTCTGAATGATGCCCGAAGCTATTCGTTGGTCGCGTTTGCGGGAGAAGAAACGACAGGATCGTTCGCCCAATACGGCGCAACTTCCTATGCCGTGGTCGAGGCTCCGAGCAAAGGAACGCTTTCGATCGACGCGAACGGGGATTACCGCTACATCTGCGATGCGGGGGTTTCTGGCAGGGACACCGCTTTGATTTCAATGGAATTCTCCGGCATCCAAACCCAGTGCCAAGTCAATATCTATATCGACAGGAAACCGGTTTTCGCGGGTGGCACGCCTTCCTTTCACGTCGAATGCGGGCAAACCTATTCGTCTATGGCCCGCGCAATCGACGCGGACGATGATAGTCTCGTATATTCCATTGCCAAAGAACCCCGCAAAGGCACCCTGACCCTCGATGCAGAAGATGGGTCCTATTCCTATCGGGCTGCCGTTGATACGGCCGGTGCCGATGACTTCGTTATCGCCGTTACCGATGGTTATTGCACCGTCGAATATCCGGTAAACGTCCATGTCCAAAGCTTGATTACATATTCCGACGACACGGAAATCGAGATCGATCGACTTTTGACCAATGAATATGCCGGCAACGTCCAAGCCGTCGATATCGATGGCGACACTTTGACCTATTCGGTCGCTCGCAACGGCGGGAAAGGCACCGTGACGATTGACGCGGACGGGAATTATCGCTATGTCGCCGAAGAGAATGCCTATGGCGAAGATACCTTTGTCCTGAAGGTGGATGACGGCTATCGTCCCTTGGAAATCACTTATAATGTCCACCTGTATGCCGTTTCGGATGCTGGGACGGTTCAACTTGCCAAAATTACCCAAGGAAGAACTTATCGAAATGCAATCCTGACGGAAGCGAAAGGGGTGACGCCTCGTTACACGGTGACGTCCCAGCCCGCGAATGGTTCGGTGACTCTCAATGAGGAAACGGGGGAATACTCGTATGTTCCGAATGCAGGAAGCAGCGGGGACGATTCTTTTGTCGTCGAAGTCGGATATGAATATGGCTCGTATCCCCTCACGATTCATATTTATCAAAACACCATTCCCGATTGCGCAACGGTCTCGACCTCCATCACGACTCCAGAGAATGTCAATTGCGCTGGTTCTGTCGGGTGCATCGATATCGATGGCGACGCTCTCGCCTATCGGATTGCGACAAATCCGACGAAAGGGAGCCTAGACTTGCATCCATCGACGGGAAGCTACATTTATTACCCGAATTCGGATGTCGCCGGGAACGACGCGTTCACCATCGAAGTAGACGACGGGACGGATTCCATTTTCATTCAGGTCGCCGTGCACATCGAATCCGCGATTGCCGTCGCCGATACACCAATCCGAGTGATTCGGCAAAACACCTCCCTTTCCGGACGGCTCGAAGCCATTGACAAGGATGGGGATGCCTTGACGTACGAGATCTCGTCGAACGCGACGAACGGCATCGCGAACATCGATTCTCTCACCGGGGATTACACCTATATTCCGAATAACAATTTCTATGGATCCGATTCCTTCACGATCAAAGTCGATGATGGGGTTGCCCCGAAAACCGCGACCATACAAGTGTTCGTGAATCGTCGGCCGGTCGCAGAGCGTCTTCAGATTGATCTTGTGACCGAGGGGGTGACGGTGACCGGAACCGCCGCATGCTCCGATCCCGACGGCGACACATTGACTTACTCTCTCGCCCAAGAGCCGTTGCAAGGCGATGTTATCGTCAATTCTACGACGGGTGGCTTTGCTTATACCCCCGCCATCGATGCCTGCGGCGACGATGATTTCCAAATTCGTGCGAGTGATGGTTGTGACGAGACCATCGTAAACGTCCGCGTCCACAACGAAACCGTCGTTTGCTTCGATCCTGAGCAGCCCACGACCATCGTGGTCAACCAAGGCAAATCCACGAACGGCCAGGCACTTGCGATCGACCTCGATGGCGATGAACTCGCCTATTCGATCAGCATGTACCCGACGCAAGGTATCCTGAACCTGAATTCCTTCACGGGCGCTTGGACGTATAACGCCAAGAAAACGGCGGCGGGACGCGATGCTTTTGCCATCCAAGTTACAGATGGCAATTCAAAGATCGAACTTGCATACAATTTGATCATCAACGTTCCCGCGTCTTTCAAAGAAGACTCTTATTCCTTTTCGACAAATCAAAACACGTCATACATGGGTTCCGTCGCGGCCGTCGACGAGGATGGCGACGTCTTAACCTATTCCGTTGTTTCCGAACCGAGCAAAGGCTCCGTTACACTTGACCCGTCTTCCGGGCGCTATCGCTATACCCCGACCGAGGGAGCCGCCGGGGACGATGGTTTCACTCTCGGCGTCACGGATGGCAATTTCGTTACGGAAACCGTCGTTCGCGTTCATATTGAATCCGACATCTCCATCGAAAGAGATGCTTTGACCCTAAACGTTCAACAAAATGACATCGCTTCTGGCGCTGTTATGGCGACCGATCCCGATGGGGATGCCCTTGTCTACGCGATTTCCCGTCAAGCGACAAAAGGGACCGCAACCATAACCGCGAATGGCACTTTCTCATACTTCGCCAACGCGGAAGCCGGCGACGATACGTTCATGATTTCCGTAAGCGATGGGACGCACACGGCCTATGTCACGGTTTTCGTTCATGTGAGCTCGGACCCGTTCTTCGAGAACGCCTCGTTCACGTTGCTGGTTGCTCGCGGGGGAAGTCAAACCGGAACGGCGAACGCCCAAGATCCCGATGGGGATTCACTCACCTATTCGGTATCCAGATCCCCTTCGCAAGGAACTGTGAGCCTCAATGTCAAAACGGGCGAATTTACGTACGAGGCCTCGAATACGTCCGGCGTATCGCAAGATTCGTTCCAACTTGCCGTGACGGATGGGAATGTCACGAGCTATCTTGAAGTCAACGTAACCATCAACGATGGTCCGATCGTCTCAGATTCGACCTTGACCGTGGCGCAAGGTGGGAGCGGGTCTGGACGGATTGCGGCCAGCGACCCGGAAGGCGATCCGTTGACCTTCGCGATTGTTTCCCCGCCAAACCACGGGAATGTCGCAATCAATTCGTCCACGGGGCAATACACCTACGTGACGACCGATCGGTCATTCTTCGGCAAGGATTCCTTCACCGTCGCCGTGAGCGATGGTTTCACCACCACGAACATCGTCGTTTCCGTGAGCGTGAAGGAAAATCGGAAACCAACTGCATCGGGAACAAGTCTCCAAGTCGCGCAAGGAGGGAGCGGTTCCGGCCGCGTCGAGGCTAGTGACGCCGAGAGCGATGCTCTGACTTATTCCATCGCCTCACAAGCGAGCCATGGGACTGTCACGATCGATTCTTCCACCGGGGAATACAACTACGTGACGACTGATTCTACCTTTTACGGAAGCGACTCTTTCACCATAGCCGTCAGCGATGGTTTCAGCACCACGAATGTCGTCATTTCCGTTAAGGTCAAAAAGAATGTGAAACCCTCCGTTTCCGGCACGAACCTTCGAATTGCCCAAGGCGGAAGCGGCACTGGGCTGATTGAGGCGCAGGACCCTGAGGGCGATGCCCTGACCTATTCCATTGCCTCGCAAGGA
>JAEDJP010000044.1 GCA_016296285.1 Bacilli bacterium | reverse complement strand
CGTTGGCTTGTTGGCTAGATCTTCCATCCTCAGACATCCATCTTGGCGAGGTGCCAGATATCGCGATTGTATTCCTCGATCGTGCGGTCGCTCGTGAACTTGCCGCTGCCGCCGATGTTGATGAGACAGGCGCGGGCCCAGGCTTTCTTGTCCTCATAGAAAGCATCCGCGGCTTCGCAAGCCTTGCAATAGGCATCGAAGTCGGCAAGGACGAAGAATTGGTCGTTTTGGTTCATGAGCTCGTCGAAGATCATGCGGAAGCGGTTCGCGTCGCCCTTGGCCCAAGGACCGGAGAATAGGCCGTCGAGGACGCGCTTGATGCGCTCGTCGGAATTGTAGATGGCCCAGGGGTTGTACGTGCCTTCGTCCACCATGCGCTGGACTTCTTCCGCGGTGAGGCCGAAGATGATCTCGTTTTCCCTGCCGGCGGCATCGGCGATCTCGATGTTCGCGCCATCCAGGGTCCCGATGGTGATCGCGCCGTTCATCATGAGTTTCATGTTCGAGGTGCCGCTCGCTTCCTTGCCGGCGGTCGAGATTTGCTCGGAAAGATCCGCGGCGGGGATGATCTTCTCCGCGAGGGAAACGCCGTAATTCTCGACGAAGACGATCTTGATGAAGGGCGAGACGAGCGGGTCGGAATTGACCACGTCCGCGACGGCGAGGATGAGCTCGATGATCTTCTTGGCATACGCATAGCTCGGGGCGGCTTTCGCGCCGAAGATGTAGGTATGCGGGACCATGTGGAAGGAAGGATCTTCGTGGATCCTCGTGTAGAGATACATGATGTGGAAAACGTTCAGAAGCTGTCTCTTGTAGGCGTGGAGACGCTTGATTTGCACGTCGTAAATCGAAGTCGGGTCGATCTCGATTCCATAGGCTTTTTCGACGAAGGAGGCGAAATCCTTCTTGTTCTCGGCCTTGGCCTCCATGATGGCATTGAGGGTCGCCTCGTCATCCTTGAAGGCGAGAAGCTTGTGGATCTCGTGCTCGAAATCCTTGTGCCAGCCTTCCCCGATTCTCTCGTCGATGATGGAAGCGAGGCGCGGATTCGCGTACATGAGCCAGCGGCGATGGGTGACGCCGTTGGTCTTGTTGTTGAATTTTGAGGGGAAAAGCTCGTAGAAATCCTTGAACGTGTAGGCCTCGAGGATGTCCGTGTGGATCTTGGCGACGCCGTTGACGCTATAGCCCACGTAGATCGCCATGTTCGTCATGTGGATCTGGCCGTCCTTGATGATCTGCATGTTGTAGCGGGCCGCGTCGCTCACCTTCTTCTCATTGAGGAACAGGTTAAAGCGACGATGGATTTCCTCGATGATCATGTAAACCCGCGGGACGAGCTGCTGAACGTAACGGACCGGCCACTTTTCGAGGGCTTCCGGCATGACCGTGTGGTTCGTGTAAGCGAAGAGATGAGTCACGATGTTCCAAGCATCGTCCCAGCCGTAGCCGTATTCGTCCAACAAAAGGCGCATCGCCTCGGGAATCGCAAGGATCGGGTGCGTGTCGTTGAGCTGGAAAACGTAGGCTTTTTCGATCCCGTCCAACGTGTGGTAGCGGTTGAAATAGCTGCGCATGCAGGATTGAAGACCCGCGGAAACGAGGAAATACTGCTGCCGGAGGCGGAGCATGCGGCCGTGTTCGGTCGAGTCGTCCGGATAGAGGCCATGGCAAAGCTCTTTGAGGGTGTTCAGGTAATCCTCAAAGTTTTGGTCGGACGGCAAGTTGCTCTCGCTTGGCTCGGCGGACCAAAGGCGCAAGGTATTGGCGACCCCGTTGCGATAGCCCGGGACCGAAACGTCATACGGAACGGCGCGGACGCAGGTCGCGTTCACCGTGCGCAACGCGTATTCCCCGTTGGCCTTGAGATAAGTCTCGGCGTGGCCGTAGAACTTGACCTCGACGGAATGCTTGGGCTTGCGGACCTCGAAAACGAAGCCGTTGCTCAGCCACTGGTCGGGCAATTCGACTTGCTTTCCATTCACGAATTTCTGGCGGAAAAAGCCGTATTCGTAACGGATGGTGTTGCCGTGTCCCGGATACCCAAGGGAAGCGATCGAATCAAGGAAGCAAGCGGCAAGACGGCCAAGACCGCCGTTCCCGAGGCCGGCATCGGCCTCCATGTCCTCGAGCTCGCCGATATCGATGCCCATCTCGGCCAGACCGTCTTTGGCAACCTCGAAAATCCCGAGGTTCTGCATGTTGGACGTCAAAAGGCGGCCGATGAGGAATTCCATCGAGAAATAGATGAGCTGGCGCCTGTTCCCTTTGAGAAGCTGCTCGCGGCAGACGCGCCAATGGGCGCCGGCGTAATCGCGGACCATCTCACCGAGGATGTCATAACGCTCGGTGATGTGCGAGTCCTCGACGGAACGGCCATAGCGTTCCTCGAGGCGCAGCGCAAAGGTTTTCTTGAAATCTTCTTTATTGTCAAACATGGTGTAAATCCTTATTTCGCTTTCTTCGCCGCCTTTTTCTTGGGGGTGGCGGTCTTTTTCGGAGCGGCTCTTCTCTTCACGGGCTTTGGAGCCTCCTTGGCCTGAGCGGCCGGGGTTTCTTCCCGCGGCGCGACGACTTTCTTGAAGATCATCGCCCCGAAGCTCGCGATCTTCCCGATACTCATGTGGCAGGGCCTCGATTCAGGTCCCGTCCCTTCCTCGGAAATCGCGGGCAAACCATTATACTGATTGTAGCCGCCGTAAACATCCTTATCGGAATTGAAAATTTCCACGAATTCGCCGGGATGAAGCGTCCCGATCGTGTAATTTTCGTAATAATTCGGGGTCATGTTGAAGACGAAAATCAAGTCGCTGTTCCCGAATTCGCGCTCAAAAGCGAAGACGCTTTGGTCGGCGTTGTCGACCATGAGCCATTGGAAGTGGGCCGGGTTGTATTCCTCGACGTGCATCGCGTCTTCCGCGCGGTAAATGAGGTTCAGATCACGCATCATCCGGCGCACGGAATCGTGTTTCGGATAGGAAAGGTAATTCCACGGAAGGGACTTGTTCTCGTTCCACTCCTCGAAGCTCGCGAGCTCGTTGCCCATGAAGTTGAGTTTCTTTCCGGGATGGGCGAACTGATAGGTGTAGAGGTTGCGGACCAAGGAGAATTTCTGGTCGTAGCCACCCCACATCTTGTTGAGGATGGTGCCTTTCCCGTGGACCACCTCGTCATGGGAGAGGGGCAACAGGAAATTCTCGCTCCAGAAGTAGGCCATCGAGAACGTCAGCTTGTTATGGTCATACTTCTTGTAGATGGGGTCGGTCTGGAAATACTTGAGGGTGTCGTTCATCCAGCCGAGGTCCCACTTGTAGTCGAACCCGAGGCCACCGTATTCGACGGGGTGGGTGACCTTGGTGAAATCCGTGGAATCCTCCGCGATCATCATCGCGCTGGGGTGTTCCGCGTGGATTTTCGAATTGAGACGGCGGATGAATTCGGTGGCGCCGGTATTCTCGCCACGGGATTTATTCCCGTCCCAGTATACGATGTTGCTTACTGCGTCGCAGCGGATGCCGTCGAAGTGGAAATACGTGAGGAAGTAATTCATCGCGGACATGAGGAAGCTGCGGACCGGGTCTTTTCCGAGGTCGAACTGCGGGGACCCCCACGGTGAGATCTCGTGCTCGCCTTGATACTCGTAGAGGCAGGTCCCGTCGAAACGGCGGAGGGCGAAAGCGTCCGAGGCGAAATGGACCGGGGCGAAATCGAGGATGACCCCGAACCCGGCGCGGTGCATGCGGTCGACGAAGGACATGAGCTGCTTGGGATTGCCGTAGCGGGAATCGACGGAATAGAAACCGGTCGCCTGGTATCCCCAAGACCCATCGAAGGGGTATTGGGTGATCGGCATGATCTCGATGTGGGTGAAGCCAGTTTCCTTTAGGTAAGGAATCAGATAGTCCGCGATTTCCTCGTAGCTTAAGAAGCGTTCGTTGACTTTGCCCTTCCACGAGCCGAGGTGAACTTCGTAGATGGACATCGGGGTGTCGAAATTGCGCGTGCGCTTCGCCATCCAATCCCCATCGGCCCAGGGGAAGCCCTCGATGTCGTAGACGCGAGAACAGGTAAGGGGCCTTAGCTCGCTATAGAAAGCGAAGGGGTCGGCCTTGTCCACGTATTGGCCGAGGGCGTTGCGGAAATGGTATTTGTAGGATTGGTAGTTGGAAAGGCCGGGGATGAAGGTCTCGAAGACGCCTGCGTCGTCGATCTTCTGCATTTTGTTCGCCCCGACGTCCCACCCGTTGAATTCGCCGATGACGGAAACGTCGTCTCCCGCCGGGCAATAAAGGCGGAACCAGACGCCATAGACGCGCTCCGTCGTTTTCTCGCCTCTCTCATTCGTTTTTTCCTTGTCGAGGAAACCGAAATGGGCCCCGAAATACTCGTAAGCGTGGGTCGTTTGGCCGTATAAAAAATCGGCAAGAATGCCATATGCCATATCAAAGGATCTCCTTTTGATGAAACGTCATGGCCACATTATAACGCACGTCTTTCCTTTAAAGGAACGTTTTTGAACGGCGGCCGCGTCGCAGGGCTACCGGCACAAAAGGGAGACATCGATTTGGGATGCCGTCCCTTTTCGCCCGAAAACGCCGGGTTCGCGCGGATTCGGGTAAACTTTAGCCCGAAGATGCGGTATGATTCTTGTGTATAGGCTCTTCCCCTGCGGGAAGGCAAGGAGAATCAAACCAATTATGGCAAAATGCATGGCAGTCAACGCGGGCAGCAGCTCGCTCAAGTACAAGCTTTTCGAAATGCCGGAGGAAAAGGTCCTCTGCTCCGGCATGGCCGAGCGCATCGGGCACGATGACGGCATCTTCACGATCAAGTTCGGCGACGAGAAAATCACGAAAGTCCTTCCTCTTCCCGATCACGCGGTCGCGGTCGATCTTCTTCTCAAAGCTCTTGTGGAATACGGCATCGTCGCGAGCCTCTCCGAGATTTCCTGCGTCGGCCACCGCGTCGTCCAAGGCGGCAAATACTTCTCCCATTCCGTTGATTTCGACGAGGATGCGGAAGCCAAAATCGCGAAATTGATTCCGCTCGACCCGCTTCACGCCCCTGCCCACCTCACGGGCTTCCACGCTTTCCACGACGCCCTTCCCGGCGTTCCCGAAATCGCGGTTTTCGACACCGCCTTCCACCAAACCATGGAACCGGAAGATTACCTCTATCCGATTCCCTATGAGATGTCCGTCGAGTACGATTGCCGCCGCTACGGCGCCCACGGCACGTCGCACAATTACCTCGCGGACCAAGCCAAGAAGGACTTCTTCCCCAACCAGGAACACGTGAACATCATCACCGCCCACATCGGGAGCGGTGCCTCCCTTGCCGCGATCCGCGACGGAAAATGCGTCGCCACCTCCATGGGCCTCACCCCGCTTGGCGGCGTCATGATGGGCACCCGCACGGGCGACCTCGATCCCTCCGTCATGGATTACCTTTGCAATTGCACCGGCAAATCCGTTGACGAGATGTACGACATCTTCAACAAAAAGTCCGGCTTCCTCGGCGTTTCCGGCGTTTCCAACGATACCCGCGACGTCGAGAAGGCGGCTGCGGAAGGCAATGAGCGTTGCCAGCTCGCGATGAAGCTTTTCACCCGCACGGTCGCGAACTTCATCGGCCAATACTATGTCCGCCTCGGCCATGTCGACATGATCGTCTTCTCCGCCGGCCTTGGCGAGAACGCCCCGCTTTTCCGCGAACTCATCCTCAAGGCGACCGAAGAAGCCCTTGGTCTCTCCATCGATTACGAATTGAACGCCAAGATCCGCGGCAAGGAAGTCCTCCTTTCCAAACCCGACAGCAAGATCATGGTCACCGTCATCCCCACCGATGAGGAAGTCATGATCGCCCGCGATTGCTACAAGAGGATCGCTCAATGAAGAAAAGCGCCCTTCACCCCCTCGTCGCCGAGGTCGGAAAGGCCAACAAAAAGCTTTTCCGCACGATCTACAAAGCCATCGAACGCTATTCCAAAATCGTCGTCTTCCGCCACATCAAACCGGACTTTGACGCTTTTGGGTCTCAGATGGGCCTTTACACCTTCTTGAAAGACAATTTCCCCGAGAAGGAAGTCCATTTCGTCGGCGACAACCACCCGACCTTCACCCCGCGTCTCTTCCCGACGTCGGAAACCCTGCCGAACGAATGGTTCAAGGGAGGCGATTTCCTCGCGATCATCTGCGACGTCGGCGACGACGAACGCATCGCCGATCCGCGTTATCGCCACGCCCGTTACAAAATCAAGATCGATCACCACCCGTGCAAGAAGGAAATCGCGAAACGGGCAAGCTTCCTCGACACCGAGGCGGCCGCGGCAAGCGAACTCGTCGCCGATCTACTCCTCAACTATCCTGGCAAGGTCCTCTCCCAAGAGGCCGCGCGCTATCTTTACATCGGCATCGTCGGGGATTCGGGCCGTTTCCTCTTCTCCTCGACCTCGCCCCACACCTTCGCCGTTTCCGAAGCCCTCATCGCGACCGGTTTCGACCTCCACGAAACGTATCTCGCGATGTACGAGAAAAACATCGACTCCCTCCACTCCCTCGGGTACGTGCTCTCCCACTTCAAAGTCACCGAGCACGGCGTCGCCTATTACCTGCTTCCCAAGGAAGTCCAGGAAGAGCTCCACATCACCCCGATTCTTGGCAAGGAGCACGTCAACGCCTTCTCCAACATCGCCGGCATCAACGCCTGGTGCTCCATCACGGAGGACCCCCAGCCCAAGGATTATTGCTGGCGCATCTCCATCCGTTCCAAACGGGCCGACATCTCCGAAGTCGCAAGGAAATGGCGCGGCGGGGGACATGCCCAAGCCTCGGGGGCGCGCATCGAAAGTCTCGACGACCTCGAAAGTTTCCTCGGCGACCTCGATTCCCTCTTCGCCTGAACTTATCCGCGGGAAACCGCGGATATTTTCTTTCTTATTAGAAAGATATGGTAAAATGGCTTCATGGCTTTCGTAGCGTTGAACGTCTATAGCGGGTACACGTTCCTCAAAAGCGGCTTGAGCGTGCGGAAAATCGTTGCCTCGAGCCTCCGCAGGGGTTCTTCTTTTTGCGCGATCGCTGATCTCGCTTCGTTCCGCGCCGCTCCAGAGCTCGTTTCCCTTTGCCTCCCAAGAAACATCACCCCCTTGATCGGGACGTCGTTTTCGTTTCCGGAAGGGCGCTTCGTCGTTTATCCGACGTGCGAAGAAGGATACCGTTCCCTCCTTCCCTTGATTCCTCCTTACTCCAAAAGCGAGCTCTCTTTCCCCGCGTTCCTTTCTTCCCTTTCCCGTTGCATCGTCATCTTGGATGCCGGGGATCCCTCGATTTTGTCCAAAATGGAAGGGGATCCCGCTTCTTTCGCCTCGTTTTTGTCGCGCATCGACCGAAGCAGTTCCTCTTTTTTCCTCGGTTTGCCTTCCGACGAGGCTTTCCCGGGAACGAAAGAGAAAATCCGCGCTTTCGCGGCGACCTATCCCTTCTCCCTCGTCGCCTTTCCCTTCGTTGCCTACGCGAAGAAGGAAGACGCCATCGTGACATCCATCCTTCGCGCCATCGAAGAAGGGAATGCCTTGTCGAGCAAAGAGGAAACCGGCCCATTCTATTTTTTAAGCGACGAAGAGGCCGCGAAGGAATTCACCAACGAAGAAATCGAGGCGACCGAGCGCATCGCGAACGAGGCGCGCCGCTTCTCGTTCGTTCAAAAGCGAGGCGGTCTCGCCCATTATCCGGTTCCGGACGGCGAAAGCGCGGAAAGCTATCTCCGAAAGAAGGCCTATGAAGGGCTTTCCAAAAGGAAACCAGACGCGGATTCCCGTTACGAGGAACGCCTCGAGCAAGAGCTTTCTGTCATCCTCCCGATGGGTTACGCGGACTATTTCCTCATCGTCGCGGATTACGTTTCCTACGCCAAGACGCACGGGATCCTCGTCGGCCCAGGCCGTGGATCGGGGGCGGGGTCCCTCGTTTCCTATTGTCTTGGCATCTGCGTTCCCGATCCCGTCGAGCACGGCCTCCTTTTCGAGCGCTTCCTGAACGTCGCCCGCCACGAGATGCCGGATATCGACGTGGACTTCGAAGATCTTTACCGCGAAAACGTCGTGCATTACCTCCAAGAGAAATACGGGAAAGACCACGTGGCCCACGTCATGACCATGCAGACGATGGGTGCCCGCCAATCCCTCACGGACGTCGGCAAGATCTATGGGTACCAACCAAGCGAGATTCGCCTTTTGACCTCCCGTGCCGACCCCCGTCACGACCTTGCGTGGAATTACAAGAACAACGCCGCTTTCCAAGGAATCGTCGGAGGGGATCCTTATTTCAAGGACCTTGTTTCCCTCGCGGCCAAAATCGAGGGCCTGCCGCGGCAAAGCGGCCTCCATGCCGCCGGCATCGTGCTCAACGACGCTCCGCTGCCGGAAGTTATTCCCGCGGTCGACCAAGACCCGATTGGCCTCGTCGAGCAATTCGACAAAGACGATCTCCAGCCCCAAGGATTTTTGAAATTCGACCTTTTGGGTCTCACGAACCTTTCTCTTATCTCCCTTTGCTTGCGCAAGATTCAGGAAAGCGAGGGAACGCTCCTCCTTTACGAGGACATCCCCCACGAAGACAAGGAAGCCCTTGCCCTCATCGCGGAGGGATGGACCATGGGATTGTTCCAGCTCGAAAGCGAGGGGATGAACCGCGCAATCGCCGAAGTCAAGCCGACCTCTTTGGAGGATTTGTGCGCCGTCATCGCCCTTTTCCGTCCCGGACCGATGGCCAACATCGCGACGTTCGCAAAACGCAAAGCCGGCAAGGAACCCATCACCTACCTTTGCCCCGAGCTCGAGAAAATCCTTTCCAATACGTATGGGGTCATCGTCTATCAGGAACAGATCATGCAGATCGCCCAGGCGGTCGCCGGGTTCTCTCTTGGGGAGGCCGACATCTTCCGCCGCGCCATCTCCCACAAGGACCTCGCGCAGCTTTCCTCCCTCAAGGAGCGCTTCCTAGAAGGCGCGAAAGCGCGCGGCCATAGCGATGCCCTTTCCTTGAAACTCTATGAACTCATCGAGCGTTTCGCCGATTATGGCTTCAACAAATCCCACTCGCTTTGCTACGCGATCATCGCCTCGCAAATGGCTTACCTAAAAGCCCATTACCCCCTTTGTTTCTATGCCTCGGTTCTTGATTACGGGGGCGGGGGCAAAGAGAAGCTCCAGCGAGTTCTCGGGGAAATCAAGCGACGGAAAATCCGCTTCCTCCTCCCCTCGGTCAACGACGCCGGCTTATCGTTCGCCCCGCACAAGGGAAGCATCCTCCTCCCCTTGACGGGCATCAAAGGCCTCCCTTCGGCCCTCGCGGAAGGGATCCTCGACGAAAGGAACGCCCATGGGCCCTATGCCGACTTCTTCGATTTCGCCTTGCGCAACATCAAAAACAAACTGACCCTCGAATCCTTGGTCGCCCTCATCAACGCCGGGGCTTTCGATGCCCTTTGCCCAAGCCGCGCGACCTTGCGTCTGAGCGCCCCCATCGCGATGCAATTCGCCGAGCTCTTCGGGGACGATGGACAAGGCAATCTCCTCGAGCCGGGCGAAATCGAGAAACCGATTTACGCGGAAGCCCAAGACGACCGCAACGAAAACCTCTTCCTCGAGAAAGAGACCATCGGCATGATGGTGTCTGGATCCCCGCTTGATTCGAAGAAAGGGGAAATCGAGAAATACGGGCTCAAGAGACTTTCGGATCTCGAAGACGCCGCGGGCCCCATCGAGGTCGTCGGCATCCTTGAGCGGTCGAAGACCCTCGTCACGAAAAAAGGGACGAAAATGGCGTTCATGACCTTGCAGGACGAGGTGTGCTCTATCGATTTCACCCTCTTCAGCGACGTCTACGACAAGGCGTTCCCCTTGCTCAAAGAAGGCAATCTCCTGCGGGTGAAAGCGCGCAAAGACCTAAGGCGGCCCGGCTCTTACCTCGTCGACCAAATCGAAACACTTTGAGGACAATTCCATGGACAACACGAAACATCTGCTCGTCATCGACGGTAATTCCTTGCTTTTCCGGGCTTTTTACGCGACCTATTATGGGGACCCGTCCTCGATTATGCGCACTTCCGCGGGCATCCCGAGCAACGCGATCTTCGCCTTCTCGAACATGCTCACGAAACTTTTGAATTCGCTCGAGGAAGGGGGTTCCGTCTTCCTGGCCTTCGACACGGATTCCCAAACGTTCCGCAAGGAGGAATTCGCTTCCTACAAAGCCAACCGCAAACCGGCGCCGGAGGAACTCTGCGTCCAGTTCGAGACCGCGCGAAGGCTCGTCGAGGCCCTCGGCATCTCGTT
>JAEDJP010000043.1 GCA_016296285.1 Bacilli bacterium | reverse complement strand
GGCAAAGGGAGATTCACTGTGGGATCTGATATTTTCTATTTGGAAGCAGGCGATACTCTTATTATGCCAAAAGATATTCCACATGCCGTTTATGGTGAAGAAAAATTTAAGATGCAATTAATTGTTTCTTACTAATGCATCATCCATGATAAGTGGGTCGATAACGATGAACTCTTAAAAATAGAAGCAAATTCACGAGCTTCATCAAGAGCATTAGAACTTGTAAAGGAATTCGATAGATAAATTCCTATTGATCGGCGAGTTTAGCTGTACGCATTTTTTGATCGGTGTGCGCAAGTTGTATCAAAATAGGTACTTACAAACAAGCAGAAACTTGCCCCAAGAAATCGGGGTTTTTCGTGTTCGGCGTCCTTCATTCGATCGTGAATTCCTTGAAATCCATCGTCCCCTTGCCTTCGTAGACGAAATAAAGGGGCTTGATGCCGGGGGCAACGCGGAGCGGGGAGCGGAACGTTTGCCAAGAAGGGGAGGGCAAGACCTCGATCCGCGCGATTTCGCGCTTGCCATCGGTCACGAGGATCGCCCCGTTTCCGTTCCTCACGGTCACGGCGATTTCGCGCGCCTGGCCGAACTCGAGATACTTGAACCCGACTCTCGTCCCTTTCCCGATTCCGGTTGCGAAGCTTTCGCCCTTCCTCGCGACCAAGCGCGGCACGTTCCGGGGAGGGCCATTCCGGCGGACTCCCTTCGTTTTGGGGCCGAAGAGGTGGCAGCAAAGCGCGGCCGGGTACGTGCCTTTGGCCAAAAGGGGCTTGCCCATGCCTTGCGTCGTGATCTCGACTTGGGGGAAAGCCCCGTCGACCATCTGGGTGGGCTCGGCGCAGGCTTGGCGCGAGAAATCGGTGTCGTTCGTGCAGCGGTGATAGAACACGTAATACCGGCCCCCGATGCATTCGAGGCACCCGTGGATCGTCCCGGCGGGGGCTTTCCTGAGGCGGTTGCCACGATATCCGAGGTCGCTGCTTGAGATGAGCACCCCTTGGTAAGCGAACCCGCGGTCGGGATCCTTGCTCGTCGCGTAGGCGAGCTCGTTGTTCCGTCCCGAGGAATAAACGAGGACATAGGTATCCCCGAAGCGGCGGATGGAGGGCGCCTCGTAGAAGGCATGCTCGTGGAATTCCGTTCCCTTTGGGGCGGTGGAGACGCTGTCGAGGATCGCCCGAGGCTCGCTTTTCACCGTCCGCATGTCGTCCTCGAGCTCGACGACCGCGCAAGACAAGATGGAGGGGCGCGCCGCCTTGATGGCCCGAAGCGACCGATGGCAAAGCCTCGACAAGACGACATCGTAAAGGGGCCTCAGGGGTTTCGCGCGGAAATCGCGCCCGAGGCCCCAGCCGTAATAAAGGTAGATCTTGCCTCGGTCATTGAGGACCGCCGGGTCGTTCGTGAGGAAGCTCAAGACGGGGGTCCCATCCTGGAAGGAGACGTCGCCAAGGTAGGCGAAAGGCCCCTCGGGCTTGCTCGAGACGGCGACCCCAATCGGCCCGAAATTCGCGGTGTTCGGCCCCATGGCCACGTAATAGAGATAGTATTTGCCATCGTTCCCGCGCACGCAGTCGGGGGCGTAGAGATCGACGAGCTTGCCGTTTTTGCTGCGGGGATCCTGCTCCTTCTTGTAGCTCACCCCATGGCAAGTCCAGGCGGAAATGTCCGACACGGGGGCGGAATAGACGACGTAATCGCGTTCGCAGAACCGTTCCCCGTTCTCGCGGTCGTGGGAACCGTAAAGATACACCCGGTCCCCAAAGACGTGGGCTTCCCCGTCCGGGACGTATTCGTCGAGGGGCAAGAAAGGATTGCAGGCTCTCCCTTCCATGTTTCAATCCTCGTTCAACGCCTCGCAGGCCGTCTCGGCGAAGAGCTTGGCCCCGTCGACGTTTGGATGGACGCCGTCTTGGAAAAGCTCGGGCTTCCCGTCGAAGGCCGCGCGGATTCCCTCTTGGATGAGGTCCGCGTCGATGTCGAACTGGACGGGCTTGGGCTTCTTCCTCGGGTGGATGGAAACAAAACACCCTTTCTCGAAGAGGCGCGGCAGCAAGATCGCGAGGGAAAGGGCGAAGCAGCCTAGCGCGATCAAGGCAATGGCGCGAGGTTCCATCAAGCGCCTTTCCTTTTGGCCTTTTCCTTGGCCTCTTTCTTCTTGCGCTTCTCCTCTTGCCTTGCGAGGTATTTGGCGTTTTCCGCGTCGAAATCGAGGCCCTTCTTGGCGCAGTGGTCCTTGAGGTCGGCGATGCGGTTCTCTTCCGCCTCTTTCGCGGCCCGTTCCGCAACTCTACGGTCCGCTTCCTCGGGCTCGACCCATTCCTCCCCTTTCGCGAGGACCGCTTCCTTCTTGCGGCGGAGGAGTTCCGCGTTGATCTCGGGCAATTTCTTCTCGACGTCCACGAAGGGCAGCAAGATGAGATAGGCGACGGAGAGGATGATGTCGAACAGGTAGAACGAAAGCGTCATGAACGAAGTGACTTCGCTCGAGGGGACGACGCCCTCGACGTCCACGAACCCAAGCTTCAGGATGGAGGATTCATAGCCCCCGGCGAACGGGGCGAAGATCCCCGCTTGGATCGCGAAGAGGATCGAGACGCCGAGAAGGCCCTCGAGGCGCAGCCCCGACTTGAATTCGATGTGGTCGTAAGCGAAGCAAAGCAAGGTGATGAAGATGTAGGCGTTCGGGATCATGCCGCATTGGCGCAGGAAGCCCGCGACCATCGCGACGATGAGGTTGTCGGGCATGAGCCACCCGAGGATGCTGCCGACGAGGACGAGGGCATAGCCCACGAACGTGATGTTCTTGATCCCGAATCTCTTCGCGAGGGGGTAGGCGATGATGGCCCCGACGCCAAGGGGGATGCCCGTGGCGATTTGATAAAGGGTATACATCCCGGGATTTTCCGCCCCGCCGAGCATGAACTTGATGTAGAAATACTGGACGTTGCCCCCTTTGAAGCTGTCGACGATGCCGCTCACGGTGGTCAAAATGAAAAGGATCATGAAGTACTTGTTCGTGAGCAGCGCTTTCATCTGGTCCTTCAAGGGGATCTTGTTCTCGTTTTCCTCCCCGACCTCGACGGCGACGTCGTCGATGACCCTTTCCTTCGTGTAGTAATACTCAAGGAAGAGCAAAGGCAAGGCGACGACCGAGAGGATGATCATCAAGATGGCGTACCCGTTGATGTCTTTCTCGAGCCACATGGGCAAGATGACGGAGCTCACGAGCATCCCGATGATGATGCCCGAGATGAGCGTCCACGACATCTTGCGGACGAACTGGATCTTGGTCTTCTCCTTCGGGTCGCGGGTCACAAGCGAGCAGATCGTGTCGCGGAACAAGTAGAAAAACGAGCTGCCGACCGTGTGATAGGCGATAAGGAGGAAGAAGAAATAATACCAATAACTCTCCCCGAGGGTCGTCCCGGGGAAGAGGAAGATCAAGGCGCCGATCGCGATCGAGACGAAACCGAACACCAAGTACCAGGGACGGAGCCTGCCATGCTTGCTCTTCGTCTTCGAGATGAGGAAGCCGTTGAGCAGCCCCATGAAGACCGCGAGGATCTTGGCGACGGTCATGACCCCTTCGTAGATCCCGCCCATGGCCTGGATCATCTCGACGTTCGCCGCGCCGTACATCGCCCCCGTTTGCTGGGTGAAGAATTTCTCGACGAGGGCCGCGATCGTGTTGACCACGAAGATGAGCCCAAGCGGCCCGACGAGGTGCCCGAGGATCATCTCCTTCCGCGTCACGGACCGCGTCTTGACGCGCGAATCCATGAACGGCTTGTCGAAGAGGCCCCCGCTTAGGAGCCCTTTGCTTTTCCTTCCCATCATTTGTGCCTCCTTATGTCATGCACGTTGCTTTCGAAGATCAGGTTGAGAACGTTCGCGGCCGCGACCTTGACGAGAGCCATGTCGAGCCGTTTTTCCTTGTGGGCCTTGAGCAGTTGCTTCCGCACGGCCTTGCCGCCCGGCTCGATCAAGTCGTTGCCGGAACGGTGGCAAAGCTCGTGCTTCCCCTTGCCGTCCCCCGTGGCCGTCCAATCGGTCATGACGAGACCGCGGAACCCCCATTCGTTCCGGAGGACGGAGACGCAGAGGTCCGCGTTATTCGGAGAATAGACCCCGTTGACCTTGTTGTAGCTCGTCATGATCGCTTTTGGGGCGCTTTCCTTGACGGCGATCTCAAAGCCCTTCAGGTAGATTTCGCGCAGGGCGCGCTCCCCGAGGTTGGCGGACATGAATTCGCGCTTGTCCTCCTGGTTGTTGCAGCAGAAATGCTTGATCGTGACCCCGATCCCCCGATGCGACTGGACCCCTTTGGTCACGGCGGCGGCGAAGAGGCCGGAGACGAGGGGATCCTCGGAATAGTATTCGAAATTCCTCCCGCAGAGGGGGTTGCGGTGGATGTTCATGCCGGGGGCGAGCCACAAGGTCACGCCCGTCTCGATCATCTCCGTCCCGATGGCCTCGCCGATTCGCTCGACGAGCCGGACGTTCCACGTCTGGGCCTGCAGCGTCGCGCAGGGGAAGGCGGTCATGAACTGATAGACGCGGAGCCCCTTGTTCGGCTTCGCGAGGAAGAGGGGCTCGAATTTCTTGATCCAGCCCCATTGCCAGTCCTCGGGGACGTGATCGACGTAACGGGGCGAGCCGCCTTTCGTGAAGGCGTTCTTGGGCGAGAGGCGAAGCCCCGCGGGACCGTCGCTGAGGTTGACGTTGGGAATGCCGCGCTTCAGCAGGTTGATGGTCGTCCTGCCCGCGACGGAAGGGGTCAGGTTGTAGCTGCGGCCCATGTATCCCCCGCCGACGGTGAGGTCGATCAGGTCCTTGTCCGAGAGGGTGTTCAGGAAGCGTTCCGTCTCCTTGGTCGCGAGGATGGGGGAAAGGGCCCCGTATTCGTTGATCTTCGTCTTGATGTCCGAGGCGGAAATCTCGAGGGCGGGCAATTCGGGAGGGTAGGCCTCTTCTTTCGTTTCGGGGCTCAATTCCTCGAACGACCCGCGCTTCGGGGACACGTTCTTGCACACCTCGGTGACGGCGTCGTGGTCGAGGCGAAGGACCGCGACGGGGCGGGCGTCCTGGATCGAATTCCCGAGGTACACCCCATAGGTCCCGCTTGGGAGGACATAACGGGCCGCCTTCTCGTCATAGACCGCGAAATCGGCGAGGTCGAACGAAAGGGAAAGCTCCTCCGTTTCCCCCGGGGCGAGTTCCTTGGTCTTGGCGAAGGCGCAGAGGGCGCGCTTCTCGCAACGGAAGGTTCCTTGCGGCTTGGCAAGATAAACCTGTGCGACTTCCTTCCCCGCGAATTTCATCCCGACATTGCTCACGGAAACCTTGAGCGTCACAAGGCTTTTTCGGGCCTCGATCGCGTGGAAGGAAAGGGCGAACTCCGTGTAGGAAAGGCCATAGCCGAAGGGGTAGCGCACGGGGATCCCGAGCGTGTCGAAGTAGCGGTAACCGACGTAGATGCCTTCCTTGTAATCTTGCTCGAGCACGTTGCCGCGGATCCCGAATTCGTTGGCGGAGGGGTAATCCTCGTAACGATAGGCCCACGTGTCGGTCAATTTGCCCGACGGGGCGACTTTGCCGCGAAGGAGCTCTCCGAGGGCGTTCCCGCCTTCTTCCCCGCCTTGGGCCATGAAGAGGATCGCCCCGATCTTCACGCCTTCGAGGGCGCTTAAGTCGACCTGGCTGCCGCTATTGATGACGAGGATCAGGTTCTCGTAACGCTCCGAAAGCAAGCGGATGTTGAAGAGTTCCACTTCCGATAGCAGGAAATCCCCGGGCTCCTTCCGGCGATCCGCGCTTTCCCCCGCCTGGCGGGCCAAGACGTAAAGCGCGGTCTTGCAGTCGCAAAGATCCTCTTCTTGGATGCGGTCCCCGATCGGGAATTTGAGCGGGGTCACGTGGATGACCTCGTCGAACATCCGCTGGACCTGCCACACCTTGTATTTCTTGATGCGCTTCTCGATGCCGAGGCGCCATTCCTCTTTTTCATGGGCGAATTGGGCGTCGAAGCGGTCGAGCCAACGGGTGGAAGCGATCTCGAAGCCGGCGTTCACGAGCCCGGATTCGACGTTCACCGAATACCGTTCCAGCACGTCCCCACTGCCGGTGCCGCCCTTGATCGTCATGCGGACGCCGGCCCCATAAGCCGCGATTCGCTTCTCCTCCAGGGGCAAAACCCCGTCGTTTTTTAGCAGGACCATGCCTTCGAGGGCCGCTTCGCGCGCCAAGGCGCGATGCAAGAGCTCGCGCTCCGTGACCTCGGGGGTCGCATTCCCGAATAGTCTAAAGTTCGCCATTCATTCCACCTCCCATAGGATATCGATTGGTTTTTGAGATTCGCTTTCGATGCGGAGTTTCGTTTCCCCTTTGCTCATCCCCGCGCGCACCGCGAGGAGGCAGCTGCCGCGATACGACGTGATCGTCGGCCGGTCGAAGGTCTCGTCCGTCTTGGCCCGCGCCGTGCCGAAGCCTTGGAGCGCGACGCTTTCCCCCACGAAACGAACCGTCACCGGTTGCTCGACGGAAGGGGCGATCTGGCCGTTCTCATCGACAAATTTGATGGGGACGAAGGCGATTTCCCCGGGCTTCAGCTTCGTTTTGTCGGGCTTGGCCTCGAGGATGACGTCCGCGCCCGAGACCAAGGAGCGTTCCCCGCATGGGCGCATGGCCTCATCCAGCGCGACCGCCTTGAGGATGCCGGGGGCGTAACGCACCTTGAACAGGGCCTTGTTGCCTTTCAGCTTCTTCTTGCCGATTTCCTTGCCGTTGAGGGACAAGCAGACGGCCTTCGCGTCCGCGTAGACCTCGACGACGGCTTTCTTCTTCTCGAAGCCTTGCCAATTCCAGCTCGCGATGCAATCGGTGAAGCGCCAGGCGCTTTTGAAGGGCACCTCGCCATGGTGGTTGAGGGGCCTCACCCCGATGAAGGGATCCTTCTTGAGTCCCCAGACGCGGGCCATGAATTCGCATTCTGCCGTGATGTTTCCCTCTAGGTCAATGGCCCCGGAACCCGCGAGCAAGGGGAGCCCTTGGTAACGATAATACGTCCAGTCCCCGACCCCGGCTTCGCCAAGGTAGTCCCAAGCCGCCCACGAGAAATCGCCGATGAGCCCCGGGATCCTCTTGGCTTTCGCCCAGTTCTCGGGCAAGTCGCCGATCATCGTTTCCGTGCCGAGCATCCAGCGCCCCGGATGCTTCTTGGCGTCGATCTCGTAACGCGAGGAGCCGTAATTGAGCCCGAGGACGTCGACGCGCTCCGCGACCTCGTCGGCGATGCGTCCCGCGACCTTGAGCTTGCTCATGAAGAGCATGAGGCCGCCGAGCTTCTGCATCATCGCGTTGAAGAACGCCGAGCCGCTTTTCTTCTCTTTTCTCTTTTTCGCAAGATCGGGCAACGGCTCTTTCTTGTATGCGCCTTTATCGCGATAGATGCCAAACCCCATCTTGGCGTAGACGTCGATCAAAAGATTGAGCCCGACTGTCACGGGGCGGGTGGCGTCGAGGGAACGCACGTAGTCGCGCATTTGCCCGCAGAGGGCGATTCCCTTCTCTTCCGCGGTTTCCGACACCTCGTTGCCGATGGAATACATGATCACGCACGGGTGGTTGAAATCCTTTGCGACCATGCGGGCGAGGACGGACTCGTGATCGGCGAAGAAATCCCGGGCGTAATCGTGATATTCCTTGGGGATGTACCAGCCGTCGAACGCCTCGTCGATGACGAGCATCCCGAGCTCGTCGCACGCTTGCAGGAAAAAGCGCGAGCACGGGTTGTGGGCGCAGCGGATGGCGTTATAGCCCGCCTCCTTCAGGATCCGGACTTTGCGGTATTCGGCTTCTTTGTAGGAACAGGCGCCCAAGATCCCGTTGTCGGAATGGACGCAACCCCCGCGAAGCAAGGTCTTCTCCCCGTTGACGAGCAATCCGACGCCTGGCTTCAGTTCGATGGTTCGGATGCCGAAACGCGTTTCCTCGCGGTCTTTTTCCGTCTTGACCACGCACGTGTAAAGATGCGGGGCATCCACGTTCCAAAGGCGCGCGCCCTCGAGCTCGATGTCCCCCGGTTCCCCGCGATAGAGCAAGGTTTGCCCATCGTAGATTTCCACGGTGGGGCGAGATGAGGCGATCGCCTCGACGCGGATTCTCGCGGGCGAAAGGGAAAGGGTCGAGACTTTCAGGCTTTCGATCTCGCGAGCTTCCTTTTGGATGAGATGGACGGGGCGGTAGATGCCGCTGCCGGTATACCACCGGCAATTCGGGACGAGGGTGTTGTCGGCGATGACTTCTAGGACGTTCTCCCCCTCGACGATCTTGCCCGTCAAATCGACGGAGAAGTCGGAGAAGCCGCTCACGTTCGTCCCGACGGTTTTCCCGTTGAGTTTCACGGTCGCGTAACGGTAGACGCCTTCGAAAAGGAGGGACGTGTGAAAGCCGACCTTCTCCTTGGGGACGACAAAGGATTTGCGGTAAAGGTATTTGCCGCCCGGAAAGAAGGCGCATTGCTTGCCGTTTGCGCATGTTTCGTAACGCCTTTCCTCGAGCATGGCGTCGTGGGGAAGGTTAACGCTTTTCCATTCCCCATCGCCCTTCGAGAAAAGCCAGCGGTCACCAAATCCCATGGCCATCCATTCTCCTTCAGCGAAAAGAACCGATCTCGTATCGTTGCCTTTATTATAGAAACCCCTTTGAAATTTTTATTATACTAAAATCCGAAATATTATATTTTTATATCAAGCACCATGACGCGAAAGCAATTGCTCAAAACGTGCGAGCTCCTCTATGCCTCGTACAACCTCCCGATCGTCTGCTTCGACGAGAAACGCGAGATCGTCCAGTTCAACTGCCCCTATCCCGGTTACGAGGCGGTGTTTCGCGACCTCGCGAAGGACGTTCGCGGGGATAGGAGCCCTTCCCTTGTCTCCGGATGCGCGGGGCTCTATGGGGCGGTGGTCGCGAAAGACGGGAAGACGCTCCTCCTGATCGGGCCCTTCAAGAACCGGAAAACGACGGATGACCTCCTCGCCTCCCTCATCCACGAGCACGGCCTTCCTTGGGAGGAGCTAGGTTCCCTCAAGAGTTTTCTCGCGGGCATCCCGCCGATCTCGTACAACAAATTCCTGAGCTTCCTCTGCCTCGTCCATTACTTGATCAACAAAGAGGAGGTGTCCCTCCTGGACATCTTCCACGCCCAAAGCCAGAACTTCGGCGTGGGGGAGAAATTCGCCGAGGAGATCCTCAAGGACGAGGATTTCGCGCACGGCACCTATTTTCTGGAGCAGCGATTGCTGCATTACGTCCGGGATGGCGACGCGGAGGGACTCGCCGCGTTTTTCAAGACGATCGGGCAATCCCCGACCCCGGAAGGGAAACTCGCGGACGACGCCTTGCGCCAAGCCAAGAACATCTTCATCGGGTTCATCGCCCTCGTGGGCAAGGAAGGGGCCATCAAGGGGAACCTTGACGTCGAGCAGACCTATCAGCTGATCGACCTCTACACGCAGGAGTGCGAGCGTTGCATCTCCGTCAGCCAGGTCAACGAGCTGCGGTACAACGCCATCATGGATTTCACCCAGAGGGTCGCCGACCAAAAGCATCCCGAGGCCTATTCCAACGAAGTCTATTCGGCCTTGCAGTTCATCAAGTCCCACACGAACCGCCCCATCGGGGTCGCGGACGTCCTGCGACACGTGGGCAAAAGCCGTTCCATCTTCATGGGGCAATTCAAGAAAGAGACGGGCGAGACGATCGGCAGGTACATCATCAAGGCGAAGCTGCAGGAATCGAAGCAATTGCTCGCCTATTCCGACCAATCGATCTCCGAGATCAGCAACTTCTTCTATTTCTCGAGCCAGCCCCATTTCCAGAAAGCTTTCAAAAACGAATTCGGGATCACCCCGCTTGTTTACCGCAAGAAAAAACGGAAATCGTAGGTTCTCGGGATAAAGGCGAAGATTACAGTAACAAGCTTCCGTGTTCGAAAAATTGCTAGGGTTCTAGCAGAACTTCAAATAGGTGCTTCTTGTTCGTCTTTTTCCGCTCCACTTATTTTAAGAATTGCTAGGATTCTAGCAGATTTTAAAATAGACACTTCTCATTTATCTTGGTTTCGCTATACTTATTTTAAGAATTGCTAGGGTTCTAGCAGAATTTGAAATAGAGGTTCGATATGGATATTGCAAGAAACGCCTATCTCCAAAAGCTCATCGACGCGATTGGCTTGCATCTCGTGAAGATCGTTACGGGGCCAAGGAGGTCCGGAAAGTCCTTCTTGCTCTTCCGTCTCTTCGCGGATTGGCTGGGGGAACAAGGGGTGGATGA
>JAEDJP010000042.1 GCA_016296285.1 Bacilli bacterium | reverse complement strand
CGACCTACAAAGGGCAG
The DNA here is from genome assembly GCA_016296285.1 of Bacilli bacterium. Classification (GTDB taxonomy): domain Bacteria; phylum Bacillota_I; class Bacilli_A; order RFN20; family CAG-826; genus Alloenteromonas. The sequence continues at coordinate 10,414 of JAEDJP010000042.1, read as the reverse complement.
CCGTGCCTTGGCCTTTTCTGCATGACCTACCTTTACGTCCCGGAAGACGTCTTCCCCGCGGCGGCCCTCGATGACCTATACGGCGAAAACCATGGTCTCCCTGCCGTCGAGGGGGAGGGCTATACCTATGCCTTCTCGTTTTTCATTGACGAATATTCCGGTTCCGAGGCCCTCCTCATCGCCGTCTATGGCGGGGATTATTCCCTTGAGGAACGCTATTTCGATGCCCTCGATGCGCAAGGCTACGACCTCGTCGCGATCGATTCCTACAACGAAACCATGACTGATACCCTAAGCGAATATCCCGGCCTCGAGATGGGGATGGTCTATCGCGGGCTTCTTGGCGACCAACTCGTCTATTTCTGCTACGACTTCGAAACGAATGCCTTCGTCCTTGAGTTCTACAAGCCCTGATTCCCTTTTCTTTAAAAAAGCAAACCGCTACTAAAGAAAGCCCTTTTCCTGTACAATGCGTCTCGATATGAAACACACGTCTGCCCTATTTTGCCTCCTTGCCCTCATGCTAGGCTCCTGCTCCTTGAGCCCGGTTTCCTCTTCAAGTGGGGAAGCCCCTTTTGGATCCTCGAGCACGAACTCTGGCGGGAACGACACGTCCTCGAAGAGTTCCTTGGACGTCGAAGAAGGCTATGTTTCTTCCATCACCTTCCCCTCGGATTCCGTTTCCGTCGCGACCAAGCGGACCATCAAGCTCGAGCCGACCGTGCTTCCCCTCGATGCCCTCGATCGCTCGGTCACGTTCTCCTCGAGCGACAAAAGCGTCGCGACCGTCGACAAAAACGGCCTCGTTTACGGCTGGAAAGTCGGCAAGGCGACCATCACGGCCACCGCGAATGACGGGGCCGGGGCAGCCGGGTCGGTGGAAGTAAACGTCGTCCCGGTCGAGGTCGAGGAGATCTCCCTTTCCTCGAGCCGCCTGAGCCTCGCCCCCGGGGAATCCAAGGCCGTCGAATACCAAATCATCCCGAGCGACGCGGCGAACAAGAACGTGAATTTCCTAAGCGACGACGAAGAGGTCTGCACCTTCGAAAACGGCGTCATCCAAGGCATCGCCGAAGGCTCCACGACGTGCTACGTCATCGCGGACAACGGCGTCGAGGCCGCCCTTTCGGTGACCGTCGCTTCCCATCCTCTCCGCGATGCCTATTTCCGTTCCCGCATCGTGGACCTTTCCCTCGGGGAGAGACGGGCCCTCGATCCCGTGATCGTCCCCCTCGGCGGGAACGCCTCCTCCTTGTCCTACCTTTCGAGCGACCCATCGACCGTCGCGATCGAAAACGGGGAGCTCGTCGCGAAGAAGGTCGGTTCCGTGACCGTGACCCTCACCTCGCCCGCCTCGGTATCCTCGTTGACCGTGAACGTCGTCGCAAGCGGGGCCCTCAAGCGCACGAATTTGCGCTATTCCTACCAGGACCTCGTGGACAATAGCGTCTTCGCGACCTCGGTCGCCCCGACCGGCCACGAAGCCAAGTTCCTGATCGTCCCCGTCTGGTTCAGCGATTCCTCTTCCTACATCTCCTCTTCCAAGAAAGAGGCGGTCCGCGAGGACATCCGCCGGGCTTTCCTTTCCAAGGACGACCCAAGCGTCTTAAGCGTCGCCTCCTATTACGAGCAAGAATCCTTCGGGACGTTCCAGCTTACCGGGACCGTCACGGATTGGTACGCCCCCGGGGGATCTTCGCGCACCTATGGTTCGAGCCAAAACGCGACCCGCAACCTCGTGGCCTCCGCCTTCGACTGGGCGAAGAAGAACGACCCGACTCTCGATCCTAGGGACTATGACCGCGACGCGGACGGCTATATCGACGCCCTCGTCCTCGTCTACGCCGCCCCCGATTACAACACGGCCTCCTCTTCCTATGGCAATTTCTGGGCCTATACCGGCTGGTACGGGGACGCTTCCAAGCGCGATGTCGAAAACCCCTATCCCAACGTCTTCCACTGGGCGAGCTACGATTTCATGTACGGGAACAACGCCACCGAACGGACGGGCTATCCCTATGGCGGGGGCGACACGACCTACGTCGAGATCGACACCCACACCTTCATCCACGAGGTCGGCCACGTCTTCGGCCTCGACGATTATTACGACTACAGCGGCCAATATGTGCCCGCGGGCGGCTTCTCGATGCAGGACTATAACGTCGGCGCCCACGACCCCTATAGCGTCATGGCCCTCGGTTGGACGGATCCCTACATCCCGACGACATCTTGCGAAGTCACCTTGCGACCCTTCGCGACCTCGGGCGACCTGATCTTGCTCACCCCGAACTGGAACGACATCGATTCGCCTTTCGACGAATACCTGCTCCTCGAATATTACGATGAAGTGGGCCTCAACAAAGCCGATGCCGAGCACGCCTATCAGGGCGGTTACCCGACCGGCCCCGGCCAAAGCGGCATCCGCCTCTGGCACGTCGACGCCCGCTTGCTCTATAGCTATGACGGCCACACCGTCTCCGCGAGCGAATGGACGGTCGATCCCTATGACGAAAGGGGCCCCGTCGTCTCGATGATGAGCAATACCTATTATGGGGATGACAGCAGCCCGATCACGTATCTTGGCAAGGATTACGCGGACTACAACCTCCTGCAGCTCATCCGCGACTCGAAGAAGGCCACGTACCGCGATTCCTCCGCGATCTCCGGCAGCGACCTCTTCGTCCCTGGGGAAAGCTTCTCGATGGACAAATACGCCTCCCAGTTCGTGCGCGGCGCCGTCCTCAACGACGGGGGTGCCCTCGGCTGGTCCTTCACCGTCCTCTCCAAGACGAGCGATTCCATCACCGTCTCCCTCGTCCAGGAATGACATGCGCCCGGGATTTCCCTTACATACGGGAAAATCCCGGGCTTTTGTTATAAACAAAAAGTAAGGGAAACTAGGGGTATGAAAAGGGTTTTCCAAGAAAAATTCCGTGAAATAGTCGTTTTTTTTTTTTTTTTCTGAGACCTTTTCCGTAAGGTAAGGAGAAAAAGGGCCTAGAAAACGCGCGTACACACGAGAAGGTATACTACGTGGGCACTTAGGGGGACGCCGGTGAATTTTGGAGAACATCTCTTATCGTATTTCATGGGGAACTTCATTCTCCTGTTTTTGCTCATCGCCCTTTTGGTCCTCCTTACGAAGCGCGAAAGCATCGAGGGGGTGAACAAACGCTATTTCTACGCGGCGATCGGCCTCTCGTTCCTCCTCTCCATCCAATCCTACCTCGAGGGGTTCTTCGCCTTGGATCCGGATTATCTCGTCGGACGCCTCATCACGAGTTTCCTCGGCTACCTCCTGCGCCCCATGATCGGGTGCTTCCTCGCCCTCGCCCTCGAGCCTCGGGCCTTCGTCCGATGGATGCTTTCCATCCCGCTTTTCCTGAACCTCGCCGTCTACCAGACATGCTTCTATAGCGACATCGCCTTTTCCTTCAACGCCGATTACGTCTTCGTCCGCGGTCCCCTTGGATTTTTCACGGTCGGTCTTTTCGTCTTCTACATCGCCGCGGTTACCTACGAGATTTACCTTCGCCGCGCCAAGGCGAGGAAAAGCGATGGCGTCGTGCTGATCCTCGTGATCCTCGGCCTCGTCGGCGCGGGCGTCTTTGACCTCCTCGAGCCCACGGGGACGAATTCCCGGTTGAACCTCGCCTTTCCCATCGCGATCCTCTTCCTTCATCACATCCTCCGCGGCCAAGACACGGTCCGCGATCCCCTTACGGGCCTTTATAACCGCCAATCGTTCTACGACGACGAGAAGAGCCTCACGCAGAGCCTCACCGCCATCGCCTCGATCGACCTCAACGGTCTCAAACGCACGAACGACACCCTTGGCCATTCCGCGGGGGACGCCGCCCTAAAAGACGTCGCTACTGCCATCCTCGCGACCCAGGGCAAATCCTCCTATGCCTATCGCGTCGGCGGGGACGAATTCCTCATCCTTTTCACGAAGACCCCAAAAGAAGAGGTTCTCGCGAAGATCGACGCGTTCCGCAAGGCCGTCGGGGAAAAGGGCCACGCGGTATCCCTCGGCATCGCCTTCCGCGAGCCTGGGGAAACACCTTCTTCCCTCCTCAAGCGCTCAGACGAAGCCATGTACGAGGAAAAAGGCGCGTTCTACCGTTCCTCTAAGAACGATCGCCGTACCGAGAGATGAGAACTCCCCGCCGCGGGAGTTTTTGTTTTGACGCGTTTCCCTTGCCTTGACGAAGGGAAAAGAGGATAAAAGAACCATCAGCATCTACGATATTTCCGTCTTGGACCAAGAAGGGAAGGAAGTCTCCCTTCGCGCGTACGAAGGCAAGGTCCTCCTCATCGTCAACACGGCGACCGGTTGCCATTTCACCCCGCAATACAAGGAGCTGCAGGACCTTTGGCTTCGCTTCAAGGACCGCGACTTCGCGATCCTCGATTTCCCTTGCGACCAATTCCTCCACCAAGCCAAGGGCAGCGACGAGGAAATCCATACGTTTTGCCTCCTCCATTTCGGCATCGGGTTCCCCCAGTTCCACAAAATCGAGGTCAACGGCAAGAACGCCTCCCCTTTGTTTGCCTACCTCAAAAACAAGAAAAAAGGGGCCCTCGGGAAGAGGATCCCCTGGAATTTCACGAAATTCCTCGTGGACAAGGAAGGGAACGTGATCGCCCGTTACGCGCCGGGCATCGCCCCCTCATCCATCGCGAAAGACATCGAAGCCTTGCTTTAAGCGACGCTTAAGGGCACCTCGATCGTGCCGTCCCGGTGATGGATGAGGACTTTCGCCGCGGTTTCCTTCTTCACGGGCAAGGAACGGACGTAGATTGCGACATCGCCCCCGACGAGGGAAACGACCTTGGGGCTAAGAAGGGCGATCGGCCCTTCCGTCTCGATGACGAGGGCATCGTCTCCGAAATCGACCTTGTTCCCGAATTGGTCGGCTTTCTCCACGAGGATGGAGACCATGTCGTAGGTATCGGCGTTTTTTAAGCTCGAGGCGGTGGGGGTCACGAGGAAATGGGTGGTCTCGACCGGCCCGAAGCTCTGGGCGGCGAAGCACGTGCCGTCCTTATAGGCCCTGACCTCGATCCGCGCCTCGTTCCCCGTGCCCCAGGAGCCGATGTATTTGTAATAGAGGTCCACGAAATAATTCTTGTCGACCTTGTGCTTCATCATGAAGCCGCCGAGGAAGAGGAGCTGGCGCAGGCTAAGCGCCTTTTCCATGCGCTCGGGTTCCCCGTTTAGGATGGCCTTGATCTCCTTTTCCTCCCGCTTGGAGAGGCCTTCCTCGTGGAAATTCTCCCCGACGTTCTCGGAAAGGACGATGGGCGGGTGCTTGAGATGGGGGAATTTAACGAAATCCGGGTAATAGGACCCGACCTTCTCCCCGTTGCGGTAGAGGTCCACCCGGTCGGCGTTCGTGAAGACCACGGGCTTGGGGAGGGAGGCCCCGTCATAAGGGAAGGAGCAGAAGTGGGTGTTCACGCGCATCATGGGCTCTTCGCCTTGGCTCGCGTAGAAATCCCCCGCGAGCTTGCGGGCCCGGAAGAGGTCGGAGACGCCGTGGTAGCAGACGTGGTCGAGGGACCCGAAATCGCGATGCGTCGCGTAATCGAAGGCGCACCAGCCGACGACCCCGGCGTAGCTTGGGTCGGCGAAGGCTTCCTCGATCACGAGGGCGTGGCGCAGCGCCTGCTCGGTTTGCCGCGTCAAGGAATCGCTTTTCTTGGTCGGGAACATGTGGCCGTTATGCTCCGTGATGAGCTTGGCTTTGCCCTTGGCCCCCTTGAGGGAAGCGGAGGGATCCGCCCCATGGTCCAAGGAAGAGCAGGAGAAGTCGTTGTACCCGTAGATGTCCTCGAGGCATTCGGAATCCTTGAAGTTGCGCACCCCAATCGTCGGGGTATAAGGGTCCGTTTCTTTCGCGATGCGGTTTGTTTCGCGATAAAGCTCGTGATCGTCCCGCGATTCGTCGACGCGCACCCCATAGGCGAGGAGGCACGGGTGGTTCCGTTCCTTCTCCACGAGGCGGCGCGTGAAATCGAGGAGGCGGGAACGCCATAACGGGTCTTTCGAGACGAATTGCCAGCCGGGGATCTCGTCGATGACGTAAAGCCCGAGCCGGTCGCATTCGGAAAGGAAACTCTCGTCGTCCGCGTAATGGGAGGTGCGGACGAGGTCGATGCCGAGGGACTTGAGGATGCGGGCGTCTTCCTTCTGGAGAGAAGAAGTCGCCGCGGCCCCGATATAGGGGAAGGTCTGGTGGCGGTTGAGCCCGAGGAGCTTGCGCTTTTTCCCGCATTCGTAGAAGCCGTCTTCCTCGAAATGGCGATCCTCGAAGCCGAAGAGGACTTCCTCGGCGTCTTGCGCGCTTTCCACGCGCAAGCGATAAAGCTTCGGGTTCGCGGGGGTCCAGATCGCAAAATCCGCGAGTTTCCCTTGCTTGCCCTGAAAGGAAAGGACCTCGGTTTCCCCGTCGAAAACATGGCACATAACGGGGACATCCCCTTGAATTTGGACGAACACGTTCCCGTCTTTGTCCCCGTGGACGAAGAGGGATTCGATCGCGTTTTCCTTCGGTTTTTCAATGAGGTAGACGGGACGGTAAAGGCCCCCGAAGGCAAGGTAATCGACGCTCCCCCCATAAGGAGGGACCATCGGGTCTTCCCGGGTGTCGAGGCGCACGACGAGGCGGTTCTTGCCGGCCTTGATCGCGCTGGTCACCTCGATTTCGACGGGGAGATAGCCCCCGATGAAATGCCCGAGGTCGATGCCGTTCAAGTAGCAATCGAATTGCAGCATCGCCCCTTCGAAACGGAGGAAGGCCCTCTTGTCTTTCGCCTCGTAAGAGAAGGTTTTGATGTAGGTGAATTCGCCTTGGTATTCCTTCTCGGAGAAATCGTGATGGGGCAAGAGCTTCACGGAATGGGGAAGGTCGACCTCGACGGCATCGCTTGGGGTCGCGCGGATGGAGGCGAGGTCGAATCCGGGGAGGAAGGACCAGCCGAAGGACAAAGAGGTTTTCATGGTTTCTATGGCTTCTGGATTGTTCTAAAATGATAGCAATGATTACCCATGAAAACAATTCGTTCCACCTTTCCGGGAAGGGCTTCTCTTACGTCCTCCGGATCGATGGCAACGGCAAGCCCGTCCTCGACCATTACGGGCCTTCCATCCCCCAAGGGGAATCCCTCGATTCCTTGATCCCCAAGCCCCCTCTCCCGAAAGGCAGAAGCGCGGTCCTCGACGAGAAAAAGGAACCGAATCTTGCCTTGGCCGACGCGCGCAACGAGTTCTCGACCCCCTTCCGCGGGGATAACGAGAACCCGTCCTTGATCCTCGAAAAGGCCGGAACGGTATTCGATTTCCGCTATTCCTCCTTCGAGATCCGCCCGGCGAAACCCCTAGCCACCCTCCCGACCCCGCGCGGAGGAGAAGAACTCGTCTTGACCTTGCTCGACGCCCCCCGCGCGGTGCAACTCGAGCTCCATTATTTCGTGTACGAGGAAGAAGGGGTGCTCGGCCGCTCCATCGTCCTCGAGAACCTCGAAGGGGAAGAACTCCTCATCAAGAAGGCGATGAGCTACCAAGTCGCCCTCGAAAACCGCGACTACGTCCTCGAGACCTATTTCGGGAATTGGGCGGGGGAATTCCTAAAAGAAGAGACCCCCGTCGGCCACATGGGCTATTTCTTCGGGAGCGACACCGGCTCGAGCGGGCCGGGCCGGAACCCCTTCTTCCTCCTCAAGGAAAAGAAATCCACCCACGATTACGGATGGGTGTATGGCTTCCAACTCCTCTATTCGGGCAGTTTCCGCACCGAGGTGCAGGAGAATTCCTTCTCCCGCATCCGCGTCGTAACCGGTGTCTCGCCCCTTGGCTTTTGCCTTTCCCTCAAGCCCGGGGAACGCTTCGAGTCCCCGCTTGGGCTCTTGGCCTTCTCCTCTTCCGGGAGCGATGCCATCTCCGAGGCTTTCGCTTCTTTTAGTCGGGGGCGCGTCTTGCCTTCTTCCCACAAAGACGACCTCCGCCCCATCGTGTACAACAACTGGGAAGGAACCTACTTCGATTTCACCGAGGCCAAGATCCTCTCGCTGGCCCGCAAGGCCAAGAAACTCGGGATCGAGCTCTTCGTCCTCGACGACGGGTGGTTCGGGAAACGCTTCGACGACACCTCGAGCCTCGGGGATTATTCCCTCTGCAAGAAGAAATTGCCCCGCGGCCTCAAGTCCTTGTCGCGCAAAATCCACAAGATGGGCCTGCAGTTCGGCCTTTGGGTCGAGCCCGAAGCCGTGAGCCCCGACAGCGACCTCTACCGCGCCCATCCGGATTGGGCGATCGCCGACGGCTATCACGATCCCGTCCTCGGGCGTCACGAATTGCTGCTCGACCTCACCAAGAAGGAAGTCCGTGACTACCTTTACGAGGAGCTTTCCCGCGTCTTCGAGGAAGCGGAGGTCGATTTCGTGAAATGGGACTACAACCGCGAAATCGCGGATGTCCCCGACGCGAACGCCTTCTCCTACCGCTACATCCTTGGTCTCTATGAGTTGCTATCCCGCCTCCGCGCCCGCTTCCCGGACCTTTACATGGAGAACTGCGCCTCGGGAGGATCGCGCAACGACCTCGGGATGCTTTCCTACTTCGACACGTGCTGGCTAAGCGACAACACGGACAGTTTCTGCCGCGTTTCCATCGAGACGAACATGGCGAAAGGCTATCCCCAATGCGTCTTCTCGAACCACGTCTCGAACAAGACGTCCCACCAAATGCTGCGCAAAACGAGCCTCGAGACGAAGTTCGACGTCGCTTGCCTCGGGGTGCTTGGCTACGAATTGAACCTCAACGAGCTCGACCCGATCGACGAGGAGGAAATCAAAGCCCAGATCGCCTTCTACAAGGCCCATCGCGCCTTGTTCCAGTTCGGCAAGATCGCCATCCTCGAGCAAAAAGAAGGGGGACGTACCATCGTTTCCGTGTCCACGGACGATGAAAGCGCCACTCTCGCTTACTATGCCGTCGCCCCCACGAACCCCGAGGAAGAGACCTTGCGCGCCGCCCATCTTGATCCAGACGCCACCTACGCCTACGAAGTCAGAGTCGAGGACCTTTCGTTCTTGCGCTTTGGGTCCCTCATCAACATGGCGAGCCCAATCCGCATCAAGGAAGAGGGCAAACTCGTCCATTTCCTCGCGCGCCGCAAATCCTTGAAAAGCGAGACCTTCCAAGGCGAGGCAAGCGGCCGAACCTTGATGGGCGAGGGCATCAAGCTCGGGAGCCAATGGAACGCCAACGGGCTCTCCCCGTCGACCAGGGTTCTTGGGGACTTCGGGGCTCGCGTCTATCTTTTCTCGAAGAAAAAGGACACCCCGTTATCGAATTGATTGCCCTTGGCTAAGCCAAGGCGTAATCTAAACGAAACGCCATGCAAACCTTCTACCAAATCCTAGAGATCGTGAACTACGTCGTCATTGGGATCTGCAGCCTGAGCCTTCTTTTTCAGGTCGTCATGATCCTTTTCTTTTGGCTGCCGGAAAAGCATTTCAAGAAAAACGACGACCTCGCGAAGATCGCCCTCATCATCTGCGCCCGAAACGAGGAATCCGTGATCGGGGAGACCATCGAGCACCTCCTCGCCACGCAGGATTACCCCAAGGAGCTTTACGACGTCTTCGTCGTCGCGGACAATTGCACGGACGCGACCGCGAGGAAAGCCGAGGAAGCCGGGGCGACCGTCTTCGTCCACGAGGACGCGGATCCCGCCCACCACTGCGTCGCCTACCCCCTTGCCTATGGCATTTCCAAAATCCGGGAACTCGGCCGGGGCTACGAGCTGCTCATCCGCATCGACGCGGACAATCTCCTCAAAGAGGACTATTTCCGTCGCATGAACGACGCCTACCGCTCCGGGGTGCAGATCGCCCGTCCCTTCGAGGCGAGCCGCAACGCGACCCAGAACACCTGGACCGCCGTCTCCGCCACCTATTACCTCCGCGATTCCTTCATCGCCTGCAATTTCCGCGAATTCTTCCATCTCGACTCGATGCTCACGGGCGCCGGGATGAGTGTCGCCTTCTCCGTCCTCGAGCAAATCGGGGGCTGGGATGCCTTCACGTCCTCCGAAGACGCGGAATTCACCCTCAATTGCCTCCTCAAGAAGCGCCGGGTCCATTACGTCGCGGATGCGGTCGTCTACGAGGATCAGCCAAGCACCCTCAAGGACACCCATCGCCGCAACGCACGCATGGGGAACGGCCTCCACCGCGTGTTCTGGAAGAAGGGCTGGAAGCTCTTCGGCCATTTCTTCGTCTCGGGCCGCTGGTCCAACGTCGACCTTTTCGCCCAATTGCTCGTCGTCCCCGTCGCGGTGCTTTGCTGCCTTTGGTTCCCCGCCTATTACATCTTTTATTGCATCGCCCATCTCATTAACATCTT
>JAEDJP010000041.1 GCA_016296285.1 Bacilli bacterium | reverse complement strand
AAGGGGTCATCTCCATCGCTTCGATGCTCAACAAAAGCGGTGAGGCCCACCTTTATTTCGGAATCAAAAACGACGGGACGGTTTTTGGGCAGGAAATCGGGGAATCTTCGACGAAGAAACTCGCGAACGAAATCAAAAGCTTCATCAAGCCCATCGTCATTCCGAAAATCGAAACGGTCGAGGTCGATGGGAAAACCGTCATCGAGGTCACGGCCCAAGCGAATGATTGCCCCTATAGCGCATACGGCAGATATTACAAAAGGCTCGACGACCAGGATCTCGAGATGCCCCAAGGCGATCTCGAAAAAGCGTTCCTGAACAAGAATCCCACCTATAGCGCGTGGGAAAACGAATTGACGCCTTACGGGGAATCGTTTGTCGATGAGGTGGAGTTGATCAATTACGTCAATGAGGCCAACGAAGCGAATCGCTTGGATTACCGTTATCGGGACGTCACGGATTGCCTCACGCGTCTTGGCCTCATGGTGAATGGCCGCCTGAACAATGCCGGTCTTTATCTCTTCGGGAATAACCGCCCCTTAATCATCAAATTGGCAATTTTTGCAACGGATGAACGCCTTGCCTTCCTCGATCATCGCCATTTCGAGGGGAATATCCTCGAGTGCATCAACGAAGCCTTGAAATACATTGCCTCCAATCTCCGATTTCACGCGGAAATCGTTGGCTTCCAACGGATTGAAAAACCCGAGATCCCCCTTGAGGCAATACGCGAGGTCGTGATCAATAGTTTCGCCCATATGCGCGTGATGCCTGGGGCATATAACGAAATCACGATCACCCCCAAGAGAATCCGTATCTATAATCCCGGTTTGATCGCGAGGAGCGAGGACCCGAAGAATTTCGCGAAAGGGAGCATTGGCTCCATGGCGAGAAACCCCCTTATCGCGACGACGCTATATCGGAACAAGACCATCGAGGCGTTCGGGACCGGATTCCGGAGGGTGTTCAGTCTTTGCGACACGCATCGCGTCGCTTACGATTATGGCACGGATGGCGTCGGTTTCTATTTCGAGTTTCTTCGGGGTGGCAACCCGGGGGAAAGCGAAATTCAAAACGCGGTTTCCATCCAAAAGGAAACCGAAGGGAAAAAAGAGGAGTCCCTCGCTCAAGGAAACGAGGCAAATGATAGAATAAATGATACAATAAAAGCATTGGATGTAATCAAGGATGCAATAAGCCGAATTGATACAATAAATGATATAAGAAACGATACAATAACCAAGGGTGATATAAGAAAGAATCTGCCGGATTTCCATCTTTCTCAGACCGAGCGGAATCTTCTCCGATGCATGCGGCAAAGAGGCGGTTATCTCTATAACACGATGGATGCCGTGGAGGAACTCGGGAAATCGAGGATCACCATCCAACGAGCCATTCAATCCTTGGTCGAGAAGGGCAAGGCGAAACGGGTTGGTTCCAACAAAACCGGTTGCTGGATTCTCATTGACGAGGAATAACGGAGGTCAAGAGGAGGCGGAAGCAAAACTCCGTCCCCTTTTCTCTTGAAAAAACCAGAACTCGCATCTTCCCATAATTTCAGGCCGTGGTAAGGTTTCCTTGGAAAGGAAAGTTCGCGTGATTGATTTTACGAAGTTGCCAACGAAGAAGAAGTCTTATGGTGGGAAGGACGGCCCAAAGTTTTCCGTGGAACGAAACGGCGAGCTATGGATGCTGAAACTTGCGCGCCCGGTTAAAACGAGCGCGGGTGCCTCTCGCGGGACCTCCCCTTTGTCGGAATACCTTGGGTGTCGCATCTTCTCCATGTTGGGGGAGGATGCCCAAGAAACCTTGCTAGGCACTTATTCGCATCGCGAGGAAACCTTCCTTGCCGTCGCTTGCAAGGATTTTGAGGGCAACGGGTATCGCTTTCTTGATTTTGCTTCGGTCCTCAACGGGATGATCGATGCTTCTCCTCAAAAATACTGTATTGTTTTCTCCGCAAAATCCAGTATATTTGTATTTTGAGGTGCAAACATGTTGATTACCACATCTATGCTTCGGGATCGTTACGCGGAATATGCCAATCCCCTCGACAAGATGAAACGCGAGGTCGATGACGGTGTTCTCTTTCGCCTGCGCAAAGGCCTTTACGAGACGGATGCTCGCGCGGAACCCCTCTTTCTTGCCGCGGCGATCCTCGCTCCTTCGTACGTTAGTTTCGAGACCGCCCTATCGTTTTATGGTCTCATCCCCGAACGCGTTTACGCAATTACGTCGGCCTCCTTCCATCAGAGGAAGAACAAGGTGTTCGAGAATTTCTTTGGGCGTTTCACATACGTGGATGTGCCGGTCGAAGTCTTCCCCCTGGGGCTAAAGATCCTCGAAAGAGGGGAATACGCGATCAAAATCGCGACGAAGGAAAAGGCTTTATGCGACACGTTGTCGAAAGGGCCGGTCGTCCGGTCGAGGAGAGAACTTAAGCGCCTTCTTTTCGAGAACATGCGCATCGACGAGGAAGAATTCTTGACTTGCGATTTTGAGAGCCTTCATTTTCTCGCCACGAAATACAAGAAGACGAATCTTCGGCTTTTGGCCGATTGGATCAAGGAGGATTATCTTCATGAATGATGCCCTTAAAGCAATGCTTTCTCGTTACCGATGCGCCAACCAAAGAGAAGAAGAGGCTGCAATTCGGGAAATCCTTCAGGAAATCGCCTTGGCTGGATTATCCCGAGCCGGGTTCTTCCAAAAAGCCGCGTTCTATGGGGGAACTTGCCTTCGCATTTTCCATGGGCTCAACCGCTACAGCGAGGACCTCGATTTCGCTTTGCTTAGGAAAGATCCCGCGTTCGATTTGTCTTCCTTCCTCCCCTCCCTCCGGAAGGAATTCCTTTCTTGCGGCATCGACGTCACGATCGAGCAAAAGGAAAAAAGCGCGGCCTCCAAGGTCCAAAGTGCCTTCATCAAGGGAAACACTTTGATGCTGTTGCTATCGTTCTTCCCCGGCGCCGAGGTCGCGGGGACGATCCCGAATCAAAAGGTCAAAATCAAGTTCGAGATCGACACGGATAACCCGGAAGGCGGGAAAACCTTGAAGGTTTATCGGATGCTTCCCTCCCCTTACGAAGTCCGGGTCTATGACGAAGAGACATTGTTCGCAGGAAAGATACACGCGATCCTTTGTCGTGAGCGAAAGGCGAACCCGAAGGGTAGGGATTTTTACGATTACCTTTTCTATATCGGCAAGGGAACGAAAGTCAATCTCGTTTACCTAAGGAACAAGCTTGTCGCTAGCGGAAAATGGGATGCGAGCGCGCCGCTTACCTCAATGGACCTGAAAGCGATGCTCGAGAAGCGGTTCATCGCCGCGGATTTCCGCCTGGCCGCGCAGGACGTCCGCCCATTCCTGAAAGGGGAGGCGGGGCTAGAAGCCTGGAGCAAAGAACTCTTCCTCTCGACGCTTCCCCTTTTACAAGAAGAATAAAGAGACGAAACGGTTTCGCTCTCAAGGGCCTCGAGTTCTTGGAATCTCGCACCTGAAGGTCTTTCTGGATCAACGAATCTACGGTTTCTTTGAAATTGAAAACTGCGTTGATAAACGTGAAATAAAAAACATTCGATGAATGCTTTATTTTCTGTTTTCGCATGGCGGGAAAACAACATTTTACGAAGGTGTTTTCTTTGCCAAATCACATTTTACGAAAGGTTTTTTCCGATAAATCACATTTTACGAAAGAAAATTTGGTACAAATCACGCTTTACGAAAGAATCCTTTCGCGTTGACTCGTTTTGCAATGCCGTGACGGGAAGGCGATCGAGGGGCCTCTCACCGCGAATCGCGCGGAGGGCTGCTTCAAATGCTTCCTTTCGGACCCGCGCCTTTCGATGGCCTTATATCCCGTGGGAAACACGTAGGAATTCCCCTCCCTCTTTTTTATCGAAACCCCTTGCAAAAAAATCCCCCGCGTGGTTTGCTTTCCTTAAGCAGACGGAGTCCCCTTATGAAACGTTCAGCCCTCGTTCTCTTCCCCCTCGCCTTAGCCCTTCTTTCTGGCTGCGCACCTTCCATATCGAATAACGATTCTTCCCTCGAAAGCGAACCCACCTCCGAAACGCAAGAAGATTCGTCTCCTTCCGTCCCTGTTGTCTCGACTTCGATCGACATCGAGGGAACCCCCTCCGTCCTCCTGAATGACGATTCGATTGCCATCCCCGCGGACCAAGGCATCGAAAACGGGAGCAACGGCATCGCCTTCACGAAGGGAGGGACCTTCCGCGTCACGGGACAAGGCGCGACCACCCTTTATATCGACGCCGGGGAAGAAGAAGTCACCTTGGTCCTTGATGACCTGACCCTCGAGACCGGATCGAGATCCCCGATCTGCGTCGCAAGCGCCTCCAAGGCCAATCTCGTCTTGCTCGGGGAGAATTCCTTGTCCGCATCCTCTTCCTTCGTCAACATCGGCGACCTCAAAAGCGATGGGTCGATCTTTTCAAAATGCGACCTCCATATCCTCGGGGAAGGCAGCTTAAGCATCTCTTCCCCGAAGCATGGCATCGTCGCGAAGGATAGCCTCTTCCTTGAAGGCGGGGACATTGCGATCACCGCGAAGAACCACGGCCTGCAAGTCAATGACACCGCCTCGATCCTCGTAGAATCCTTGGGGGTCACCGCGGGAAAAGACGCGATTCACGCGGAAAACGCGGATGTCCCCGAAAACGGGAACATCGTCGTCAAAGGAGGGGAGCTATCCTTTGAGGTCGACGGGGACGGCCTTGACGCGAGTGGGTCCGTCGATATCGAAGGCGGGCATCTAAAGATCGTTTCGGGCGGCGGCTCCAGCATCGCCCCCGCGGAAGACCCTTCGACAAAAGGGGTCAAGGCGGATATCACCCTCCTTATCCAAGGTGGCATCCTCGACATCGATTCGAGCGACGATTCCGTGCATTGCAACGGCGACATCCTCATCCAAGACGGCACCCTCAACCTTTCGAGCGGGGATGACGGCATCCACGCGGATGGCGCTCTGCGCATCGAAAACGGGACCATAACCATCCGAAAATCCTACGAAGGCCTCGAAGGGAATGCCGTGGAGATCCTCGGCGGGGCCATCGACCTCGTTTCGTCCGATGATGGCATCAACGCCGCAGGCGGGGCGGATGGCAGCTCGCTTGGAGGCAGGCCCGGGGCCAATTCCTTCGACGAAGCGACCTCGCCTCGGATCCTCATCGCGGGCGGAAACGTCCACGTGAACGCCGCGGGCGATGGCGTCGATGCGAATGGTTTCATCGAGATCAGCGGGGGCGTCACGGTCATCGATGGCCCGACGAGCAACGGCGATGGGGCCCTCGATTACGATGCGACCGCCTCGATCACCGGGGGCACCTTCCTCGCGATCGGCTCAAGCGGCATGGCGATGAATTTCTCCTCAGCGAGCCAAGGGAGCATTCTCCAGCGCTTCGCCTCCTGCCCCGCGGGAAGCGAGATTTCGATTTCTGCAAAAGGCGGGGAAACGATTTTCTCCCACACGTCCCTAAAATCCTTCGCCTCGGTTTTGATTTCTTCCCCCGAACTCGAGAAAGGGAACACCTATACCCTCTCCGCGGGAAGCCAAAGCATCGACATCGCGTTGACGGATTATCTATATGGGACCGGGCAAAACCCGGGCAGGCCTCGATGACAAGGCAAAAACGCCCTTGGATTTGCTTGCCCTTTTAAAGGGTGCTACACTCTTTCTATGCGAAACAAGACCCGGAAGAACGGAAATCTTCTTTTAAGCGGGGGGGGGGTCTATTACTGGCTCTTTCCAACCTGTCGCTGCTAAGCGTCGGGTTTTCTAGTTGGTCTTATGGGGGTTTGGCCCCAATGAACGTTCCCGTCGCCGCGGAGGTCGGGAACACTTTAAGTTTTCTTTCTCTGTCATCGGTTTCGCATTCCGGGGATGTCTGCGCTTACGGGTTCATCGATTCCGAAGACCGCGTTTCCCCAACCGGAACCGCCGTCTATTCCTATTCTTTGAATCAAAAAGACGCAAAGTCCGCGGGTTTTCTTTCCGGGGATGCCCAGTCCTTTTCGGTGAAGGTGACGAAGTTCGCGGGCGCGAACGATTTCCTCGCGTTGTTCACGAAAGATTACTTCAGTATTTCCGCGACCCTCTCAACGAATGGTTCAACCGGAACCGCGGCGACGTTCACCCTAACGAGTTCCATGCTCGCCTCGACGTGTTCCTTAAGCGGTTTTTCCGCCTTGGATGCGGACACTTTGACCGCGACCCTCACCTTTACCGTCAACGAAGCAAAGCAATCTGCCCTTTCGACCTATTTGAAGACGCTGGACGCTTCAAAGAGCTTTGCGTTTACCTTCGCGCTGGAGTTTGCGAGTTGATATGAAAGCGTTCGCGTTGTTTCTAACGATCCTTGGGTTCCTTTTCCCGTCCATCGGGTTTTCTGATTGGGTCGGGGGGTCCAAAGTCAGCACCGACGATACCATCGGATTCCGCGACATCGGAGGCGTCATCGAGAATTACCTCGTTTCCGGAACGACCGAAGCAAGCGCCCCGTATGCCCGTTTTGGGACCCTCGAGGGGGCGGTTGCAAGCGCGAATGCCCAAATCCAAGCGGGTCAATCAAAAGTTAATCTTTATCTGACGAAAGGCTCCCAAATCCTCGTCGAGAACAAAGACATCGTCCTTTCTCCTGGCGTCAATCTCTATCTCCCGTACGACGGGAAAACCTACGATATCAGCGCGGATTCAGAGATCGAGGCTTTTCCGGACTCCTTCATCGACACCACGGACGCGAGAATCAACGCCAATCGATACAGCGTCCTTCATTTCGTTGGGTCAACCGTGAAAGTTCCCTCGGGAAGCACCCTTTTCATCGGTGCGAAATTCAGAGAGAAAGGGGTATCTGGCGCCTATTCCGAAATCACCTTGGACGCGAATTCCCACATCGATGTATTCGGCTCTTTCTACTGTTATGGTTATGTAAAGGAGAATGGGGCGGTGAATGTGAATCAAGAGGATTACGCTTCTTCGAATTCCTTCTACAATTCCTTTGACGCGAATCGATATATCGAAATCCATAGCGGTGGCTATTATTCGACCCCTTTAGCGTTCTATGATGCGGGCAGCCTTGGTGAACTCACGGGTTTGAATTCCAAAGGCGTCTTCCCCATCAATACCTTCGATTTTCCCTGTGCGCAAACGTATGTCAAAGTCAATCACGGCGCAACGTTCGAAGGCGCTGTGAGAATGTTTAAGAGCTCTGGTGGACAAAGTATCCCGATCAAACAGTTGCCGAAAATCGTGAAACCGAATGGGGCGAGCGGAAACAGCCTATTAACTACGACGTCAGGCTATGTTTCTTTTGAATATTGTCCTCTCAAACCCGGTTATACCAATGCGGATGCCTCCCCCATCTACATGACGTTAAATGGATCTGCTACGATCGGTTTCCTTGCAATTGACGTCAAAGTTTCAGGCATTACCCAAAGCATTTCGACTCAGGATAAATATCTGCCATTTTCAAACAAATTCCGTTTAATTGTTGGCAGCCAAGGAAATATTTCCACAAGCACATATAAATTGAAACTTCTCGGAGGATCGGTTTTAAAAGTTCTTCGTGGCGGGGTTCTTGATGTGGAATCCTCCCTCATCGGTTACAAAGGGGATTCCACTGCAGGGGGGATTTCCGATTACCCGACAACGTATGAAGATTCCAAGATTGTTGTCAACGGAACGATGAATCTCTCCAGTGCCGCATCGTTGGGAGGTCATATCACGACGGAAACAATGGACGGTTCCGCAACTTTGAATTTTTCAAGCGTTTCGCAATCGGGATTGAAAGCCACGTCGATGGAGGGTCTCACCCAAACGGCGATCAGCATTTATGCGACTGGGGACTTTTTCAATGCCGAAACGGGAAAGCTCCAGTCTTATCTATTGCGTGCTTCCCGCACGACAAGGTCCTATAACGGGAGGGCATGTTGGGAAGACGACGGCAGTCTTATTTCCTATGTCTTGAAAATCTCTATCGATAATTCCATGAATTACGAGCACCCCCTTGTCGGCTATAAGGTTTGGAAGATCGATACAAATGGTACGGAATCGATGATGAGTACTGACGGAATTTATATGACGGTTGCATCTGAATATCTCCTCGAGAAGGGAGAGTCTTTCAAGGTGGAATCGCTCAACCGCGCAGAAAAAACGGAGTTTACAAAACAAGAAGGGTCATCTTACACGTTCTCAAGTGGTACAACCTACGCGATCAAAGGGGACACCGAAATCACCATCACGCCGGGCGAAGGCGTATTGGTGCGCTTTAGCATTGATGGCGAATCCGGGTCCGGTGGTTCCACCACGGAAATCTACGAATCCCTGACGAGTGGCGGAACTTACTACCAAATCGGCCAAGGTAGCAGCGGGGGCGCAGTCGACATTCCGGTCAAGGTAGGGGCTTACGTCAAATATCATGTCCAACAAGGCCCTTATAAGTCCACGAAGATGGGAGATCATTATCTTTTCAGCGGTCTCGTCATAATTAACGCGAATGATGATTCCGGAAAGTCCATTGGAACAAAGCTATCCACCAGCATCAGCAATCCTTGGCTTTCCATCGGACTAAGTAAGGGGGGGACGAGCGAGTCCACGAATACGCAAATCACGGCAACATCCACGATTCACGCGTATATTGAAAAGCGCTAGCAATCAGAGCTTTCCTTCTTCCTGAAATCCCTCGAACCCGCCTTGCCTCAACGCCTCATAGACGACGAGAGCCACGGCATTCGACAAATTCAAACAACGGATCCCCGGCAACATGGGAATCCTCAAGACGCTTTCCTCATGTTCTCTTAACAGGGTTTCATCGATCCCGACGGACTCCTTGCCGAAGATGAGGTAGTCCCCGTCTTGATAGGGAATCTCGTGATAGGCATGATGCCCTTTCGAGGAGAAAAAGAAGAGACGTCCCCCTTGAATCGAGGAGAAGAAGTCGCCCGGGCTTTCGTGGACGAGGATGCGAACCTTGTCCCAATAATCGAGTCCGGCCCGCTTCAAATGCTTCTCGTCGAGGGAAAAGCCAAGGGGCTTCACGAGGTGCAGGACGCACCCCGTCGCCGCGGCGGTCCGGACGATGTTGCCCGCGTTCTGGGGGATTTCTGGTTCGAGGAGGACGATGTGGAACATGTCCATTATGGTAACAAAAAGATGGGCGATGTCGAGGCTCGCGGGTGATTTTTCCCAAGGGAAGGCTTTATAATACCTTGTCAAAGGGGCCGAACCATGGACGAACGCGATACCGAGAACAACTTGCCTTTCGAAAGCGCCTATCTCGCCGAAGACTTCAACGAGGTCTACGTCGTGGATTTGATCCATGCGACCATCCTCTCCGTCCGCGGAGGGGAAAGGAACCTCGGCCATTTCGCCCCCGGGGACCTCGAGACCGGGATGAAGGAATACGTGAACCGGGCCATCGTCCCCACGGACCGCGAGAAATTCCTCTCGACGTTCGTCCCGAGCGCTTTCTCGTCCATCCTCGAGCAAGTCCCGACCTTCACCCTCCATTACCGCACCGCCAAGGAAGACGGCATCCATTTCATCAAGGCCAAGGCCGCGCGCAAGGAATGGGACGACACCCACCGCGTCGCCGTGCTCGGCTTCGCGAGCGAAGACCCCTATCTCCTCAAAGGCGGCCTCAAGCATTTCTCCGCGTTCGACAAGGCCAAGACCAAGAAGATCCTCGTATCCGAAGGCTTTTCCAAGCGCGGTTCCCTCCTTTCCGTCTCCGACGTCTTCCCCGTCGAGCCCTTGTTCCTCGACCAAGCCTCGTTCAATCGCATCGCGAAGAACCGCCGCGACTATGGCGCGATGGCCATCTCCGTCCACCGCCTCGACGAGACGATCTTCCTTTTCCTGCGCCACAAAGCCATGTCGCCCCTCCTCCATGACCTCCCCGTCTTGGTGATCGCCGACGCGATCTCGCCCCAAGAGGAAGCGCGCCTCAAGGAATATGGCGTCACCGACGTTTGCCTTGGCTGCCTCAGCAAGAAAGAGCTGACCCTTCGCCTCCAAAGCATCCTGTTCGTCGCCGCGGAGAAGCACCAGGAATCGGTCCTCGAGAAGGACGAGCTCACGGGCATCTTGACCCGCCAGGCCTTCTTCCAGAAAACCGCTTCCCTTCTCGAGGAAGCGGGAGACAAGAGCTACACCCTCATCCTCGGGGACATCGTGGGCCTCAAGGAGATCAATGACCTCTATGGGGCGGAATACGGGGATGGCCTCATCCAGTACCTGGCCCGCGCTTGCTTCCTCACCCCCGGGGCCCTCGCCGTCGGGCGGTACGAAGGGGACCATATCGCGGTCTTGGCCTCGGCGAATCACAAGGCCACCGCGGAAGCCGTTATCGAAAGCGAGGAACGCCTCCGCCGCTTCTCCCCCATCAAGAACGCCTCCTTCCATTTCGGCGTCGTCCATGACGTCGAGAAATACCCCTCCATCGACGATGCCTTC
>JAEDJP010000040.1 GCA_016296285.1 Bacilli bacterium | reverse complement strand
GCGTGGTCGGGAAGGGCCGGCTCCTCGGAAGAGGATTCGATCGGGGTGGGATCTTCGGAAGAGGATTCGATCGGGGCGGGATCTTCGGAAGAGGTCACCACGGGTTCGGGGTCCTCGGAAGAGGTGACGATCGGTTCGGGGTCCTCGGAAGAGGTGACGACGGGTTCAGGGGTGGTTTCGCTCGTCTCTTCGATTTTCTCGCTGGAGGACGGGGTGGGGTTGTCCCCGCCGCAAGATGCCAAAAGCATGCCCGCGGAAAGAATAAAGAGAGGAATCCAATTTGCTTTCATGGGGTTCTCCTTTGCAAAGATGTTATTGCGAGTATAGAGGAAGGCCTCTCATGCATACAAGAGCGCGGGGACAAATATGGGACGCGGGCACAACAAAAGGGGACGAATCTCCCGCAAGCGCTAACTTCCCCATATAATGCGAGAAAATATCCGCAAATTGGAGGAACGCGCATGAAACGAACGCTGCCCCTGATCCTATTCTCCTCGGCCTTTCTCCTGGCTTCGTGCGGGGAAGGACCCGCTTCTTCAGATTCGACCCCACCCGTAGAAGAGATTTCTTCTTCCGTCGTGGAAGACATCCCCTCGCTTTCCGAGTCGAGCGACTTGAAAGAGGATTCTTCCTCTTCTTCCTCGGTCGTCGCGCAGGGGGGCGTCCTTTACATCGCGCCAGATGGCACCTCTTCTGGGGACGGCACGGAAGCGAGCCCTTTGTCCTTCGTCGATGGCATCAAGGCCAGCAAACCGGGGGATACCCTCTATCTTTTAGGCGGAACGTATCGTTCCTTAAGCACCCTCTTCGTCACGAAAGACAAAACCCACGAGGCCTATAACGACTATTTCGACGTGAAGGACGAAAGCGGTCGCCGCACGATCACCCCGGCCATCCACGGCGGCAAGGAAGACAAGGTCCTCTTCGATTTCTCCGGCATGTCCTTCTATAGTTCCAACCGCGGCATCACCCTCAATTCCGATTACTGGACCCTCCGCAACGTCGAAGTCCAAGGGGCGGGGGACAACGGCGTTTACATCGGGGGCAACCACAACATCTGCGAGGGCCTCAAGATCCACGATTGCCAGGACACGGGTTTGCAGCTCGGGCGTCGGAGCTCCAAAGACAACTCGATCGCGCAATGGCCAAGCTACAACCTCATCAAGAACTGCACCTCCTACGATAACCACGACCCAAGCGGCGAAGACAGCGACGGCTTCGCGTGCAAGCTCACGACCGGGGTCGGCAACGTGTTCGACGGCTGCATCGCCTACAACAACGTCGACGACGGCTGGGACCTCTACACGAAAGGGGAATCCGGGCCGATCGGGCCGGTCACGATCCAAAACTGCATCGCCTTCAACAACGGCATCACGTCCCAAGGCGTCGGCACGGCGAACAGCGACGGCAACGGCTTCAAGCTCGGGGGCGAGAACATCGCCGTCCCCCACATCGTCAAGAATTCAATCGCCTTCCATAACCTCGCGACCGGGTTCACGGACAATTCCAACCCCGGCACCCTGCGCATCGAGAACTGCACGAGCTTCAACAACGGCACGCGTGACCTCGACGCGAACAACTTCGACCTTTGCCGCGACACCAAGACCAGCGCGAACCTGTACAAGAACCTCCTTTCCTATTGCGAGGGCGAACGCGTCTCCCCCATCACCCTCACCTCGGCCAAGGCGAATTCCCGCGACCAATACAAAGGGGCGGCATCCCATTGCCTCTTCTACCGCGGGCTTTCCTTCCTCTACATCAAGGACGTGACGGACGTCGATTATTCCTCGAGCGCGAAAGCCGGGGAACTTTATCGCGAGCCAAATGGCAAAGCCCCGTTCCAGTCCGTCGCGAGCCCCCAACGGCAATCGAGCAAAGGCGTTCCTTCCCCCGATAGCACGGACATCCACGCGCTTTGGCGCGACGAAAACGGGGACATCGCCCTCGGGGATTTCCTCAAGGTGAATCCCGACAGCGCCTTCTTCTCCATGGGCGAAGGGGGCACTCCTCTCGGGGCGAATCTCGCAGGAGGGCAAAGCAAATGAAAAAGCGCGCCATACTCGTCCTCGGGCTATCCTTGCTTTTGCCCGCGGGACTCCCACGTCTTGACGTCACCCCCTCGTTCGCGATGGCGACCCCGGAATACGTCGCGCAGATCGACGAAGCGCTCGAGAACATCGTGATGAATGTCGATCCCGAGGCGGTCGTCTCCGACTTCCTCCTCCCAATCGAGGGCCTCTATGGGGTCGAATTCGCCTACAGCTCTTCCGATGAATCCATCCTTTCCATCCAAATCGTCCAAAATGAGGAAACGGGCAAGAAGCTGAGGGCAAGGGCCGTCGTGACCCGCCCGGCCAAAACGACCAAAGTCACCTTGACCGTCCTCGCGACTTTGCCGGACATCAAAGAGGCAAAGGGGGAACGGACGTATGAATTTATGGTTCTCGCCGCCTCCGGGAAAGCCGAGGAGACCTTGCCCCTTTCCATCCACGAGGATTTCTCTTCCTACGAGCTCGGGCTCGACCTCGGGGATTATTTCACCTACGAGCAATCCGGCAGCGAATCCCGGATCGCGACCATCGTGGATCCTTCTTCCATCGCCTCGTTCAACGACGCCCCAAGCTCTCGCTTTCTCGCGGTGAAAAGCGACCGCGCGACAAGCGAGACCCGTTATACAAGAAAGGCCAACATCACCGTGGCCGAAACCCCGAGCGGGGCGGTCCTCGAGGGCGAATGGATGTATCATGAAGGCGCCAACGGCATCGGACTTGAACTATTGAGCGGCTCCTCGATCGTCGGGGGGATCGCCCTATCTTCCACGGGCGTTTCCCAATACGTCGCGGGCAATTACCTCGATCTCGGATTCACCCCGCGCGACGGGGTCTGGATCAAGTTCCGCCTCTCCTTCCGCCCGAAAAACGGCTATTCCATCCTCGAGATCTTCGACCGCGGGGCATGGAAGACCCTCGGGGAAAGCCATTCCCTCTTCCTCAAGGGATATGGCCTCGCAAGCGGGAACAAAGGCGACATCACGGGCTTCCGCATCGCCGCGCGGAAAGGCAGCGCGAAGGGGACCTCGTATCTCGCGAACGTACATGTCGGCCTAACTTCCTCGATCGGGGACGAGGATCCCAACCGTTCCATCGGCCTTGGGCGGATTGAAGGGTACGAGCCTTCCTTTTTCCTTGAAAACGGCAGCGAGGACCTAAGCAAGGCGGATCCTTCTTCTTTCGTCGTCCATAACCGCTTCACGGACGAGCCCTTGGTTCCCGGAACCGATTTCGAGGTCGCGACGCTCCGCGAGGAAATCTCCACCTCCGCGACCCGGTTCACCCATGTCTTTACCCTCTTAGCGACCTCCGAGACCAAGACGGTGACCCAAGACGTCTACCGCTACGCATCCGACGCGATCCCGAGCATCGAGGATTTCTCCGTGAGCGCCCTCAAGAAAGACGACCTCGACGAAGCGAAATCCAAGATCGCCGTCACGGGAACGCTCACGCGCGATCACACCTCCTTGTCCTATTGCGTCCTCGAGCATGGCTCTTCTCTCCCAAGCCCCGAGGATATCGCAAGCGGCAACGCCGCCCTCGTCGGTTACGTCGCTTCCGGGTCCGTCCTTTCCTTGCCCCGGGTTTTCGCTTTCGAGATCCATGGTCTCGATCCCGCGAAGAAATACGACGTCCACGTCTTGCCCGTGGCGGATGGAATCCGCGGGGAGGTTCGATCCTCTTTCGACATCTCTCCCCTCATCAACGTGCGGACCCCGAAGGATTTCTACGACATGGCGACCAACGTCGACACCGCTTCCTCGACCTTCCGCATCGTCGAGGACATCGACTTCTCGTCCTTCTATTGGCCGGTTGAAAGCGATGCCTTCAAGTTCTATGGCAAGATCGAGGGCGAGGGGCACGTCATCTCGAACCTCTCCCTCGTCACGACGTTGAACCGCGGGGGCATCTTCCCCGAATTCCGCGGCGAGATCCGCGACCTTTCCTTCCAAAACGTCGAGGTGAAATCCGCGGGCAACGCGGGGGTCTTGGCGGGCCAGGCTTATGGCGGGGTTTACGAGAACCTCTCCTTCCTTGACTGCTCCGTCGGGATCGAGCCGACCCTCGAAGGCGGGGAAGGGTATTTCGGTGGCATCGCCGGGCGCTTCCGCGGGGACGGGACGTCCGTCACCATGAAAGGCATCGAAATCGAAGACATGGTCATCGATTGCCCGAAGTATTGCGGCCTTTTGACCGGCGGCTTCGAGAAAGGGATCGAGACTTCGATCGAGAACATGTCCGCGACGGGGGATGTCTTCACCGACGGGGCCGCCATCGGCCTCATCGGCAGGAATCGCGGGAAAACCCGAATCAAGAACCTCCTTACCTACCTGCATCTGCGCAGGGGCAAGAAAGAGGTGGGCGTCGTCGCCGGGCACAACAAGGAAGGGGGATCCCTCAACGTCGAGAACGCGATCCTCGACCTCAAGATCGACGAGATCACCCAAGCCGGGTATTTCGGTTCCTTCATCGGGAGCCACGATCCCTCGACGAGCACCTATTCTCTCAAGAACGTCTCCTACCTCTTTGAAGACTATTCCCACATCTCGGAATCCATCACCTTCGACCCCAAAGCCATCACCGCGGGCAAGGAGATCATGGCCCCGGAAACCAAGGAGGATTGGGAAAAGCGCACCTTCATCCGCGATTTCGACGTCTCGACGAGCTTCGCCTATGACGCGAAGAAGAATCGCCCCGTCCTCGCGTTGCGCGATCCTTCCTCCATCTCCTTCGTCGCGGGGGATTTCGAGAAATACGCCCGCGACCTCAACGAGGAAGCGATCCTTTCCAACCACTACCTCCTCGTGAAAGCGGGGAACGTCCTTACGTACCTAAGCGCCGAAGAGAAAGCGCGCATCGGTGCGGGCTTGCTCGAGAAATACCAGCGGGTCAAAGCCTTGTACGAAACCTACGTCGGAACATCTCTTGACATCGAGTCCGCATGGACGAAGGAGGGCAAATAACGATGAAACGCCTTGGCATATTCCTTCTTTCTTTCTTCCTGCTTTCCTGCGGGAACGACGCGCCCATCGCTTCCTCCTCGCAAGAAGAGGCGACTTCCGAGGATTCCTCGGTCTCGAGTCCAAGGGAAACCTATTTCGCCGCGTTTGATCCCGAGACCGATTTCTACCGCGTGAAGCTGAATTACGCCTTGCGCACGCCCCAAAAGGAGACCGTGCGCAGCGGGACCTTCACGAAACAGTTCTATCATGGCGTGGACGAAAGCGGGCGCGACATCCTCATCGAGCAAACGACCCTCTATGCGGTGTCCGCGGCCTCCCTTGAGGAGAACGACGATAAGGTCGAGACCAGGGAAACGACCTACCGCACCCCAACGAAGACCTATTCCCTCCAAGAATCCGGGGCCTACGCGATCAAAAGCGAGGAGAACGATTTGTCGCCCTTCCGCCTTGGTTTCCCCTTCTCCCTCATCGAAAACATAAGCGAACAAGAAAAGGGTTACGACACGGTCGCGACCGGGACCGTTCCCTTGCAAAGCGCAGAGGCATTCCTCGCCCCGTGCTTCAGCCCTTCTTCCCTCCAAGGCGACATCGGGGTGACCGCGACTTTCAAGAGCGATTCCGGGACCTTGACCGAGCTTTCGCTTTCCTATCAAGACGGGCCGTTTGAAGCGACTCTCCGTTATCAATATAGCGTCGTCAACGCACTTATCGAATTGCCCCAATAGAATGTGAAGGCATCGCGACTTTCCTTTCTCTTTCATCTTGTTTTTGACGTCAACGCGCTATAATAGTATTAGCCCAAGAAATAAGGGGGGCAAAAATGAAAAACAAGATTATAGCCGTTTTTGGCTCAATTGTGTCCTTGACATTCCTATGTTCTGCCGGTTACGGCGAGCAAATGGATCCTAGCGATTTCACCGCGCCTTACGGGCAAAGGGTAACGTCTTTCGGCTATGACCCAGATACGGGTGGTGCCTATCAAGTCGGAACCGAATACATCTTGGAATGTGGAAGAAGTTCTGCTGGGATCAGCCAATACATGAAATGGAAAGTGACTTCCATTGCGGATTACAACGAAACGCGTGGCGGCTTTGTTTACGCATACGATCCAATTTTCATCAATCCGGCCGCGGTTACGGACTACACGCTTTCCTTAACGACAGGTTGGTCCACGCAATACTCCTTCTCTTTCGAGAAAGAGGAGACCTCCATTACCTCAAATCGTTTCGCGGGGCTTTTGGGCTTTCCCGACTTTGCCCAAGTTGAATCAACGTATGAAAGAACTTACCAATCGACAACGAGCGCCACTTACACTTGGTCTTTTGGAACGGAAACCACCATCACCAGGACCTATTCCTTCGCTTTGAACAAAGTCCCTAGCCAATATCTTGCGACGCCGTGTCTCATCGCGAATGCAAAAATCGTTCATTATTCGTTCACCATGTACGATCGCTGGTGGTGGGGAGATTATCCCGTGAGGACCCCTGAGCTCGTGAACGCTTCAAACACTGTCGCCATTGTCGATCGTTCAACCATTTTTATCACGATTGGGATCAAAAAGGTGGGGGAACAGGGCGGACCTCAGAGATATCTCGATTGCAAATAATGAAACTCCGCGATTATTTTTGGAAATCCATCAAGAAAGAAAAGACGAATTTCGCAGCCTCGGTCGGCGTTTTCGCTTTTTTGTTTCTTTCTCTTCAACTCGTCTTTGGTTTCACCTTGAACGCGGTCAATACGATTTATTATTTCAGCCCAGGATATCAAGAAGGGCTCTTTTATTCGGTATTTGGGAACCCCGCTTATCGGGCGGATATTCCTTACGAAGATCAAGGAGCCACTTGGGACTTTACTTCCAGAGAAGAGAATAACGGCATCGTCTATACGGTTCATGCCACGGAACC
This sequence comes from Bacilli bacterium, assembly GCA_016296285.1. Classification (GTDB taxonomy): domain Bacteria; phylum Bacillota_I; class Bacilli_A; order RFN20; family CAG-826; genus Alloenteromonas. The sequence goes on along the minus strand of JAEDJP010000040.1, from coordinate 3,581 downwards.
CTGCGTGAAAGAGGGGTACGGGATTTGTCTTTCCTCCCGTCTTTATCTTCGCTTCTTAGAACCGCCCGAGGATTTTGTGTATCCTTCTAGCCCATATTCCGTTTCTTTGGGCTTCCGTGACGCCCCGAAAACATCCGTCGATGAATTGGGGACGGAATATCCTCTTGCTCTCACGTTAGATTTGGCAGCGAACAAGCCCCTTCGTGAAAAAATTCGAAACATGGGGTATTCGTGGTATGGGGCCATTCTTCTCATCGAGCCGGGGGCAATCCCCCAGAGCCTCGGGCCTTTGGTCGGGTCCATCGTTCGAGGACATGAAAGCGAGCTCCCTTCCTCCTATGTTTCCGGAAAGCAATTGAACGAAGAATACATTCGAGGCCGCACGAACATACCGACCGGCTTCTTCGTGTTGTTCTTGATTCCTTTCCTGCTGGATTTGTTCGCGATTTTCTCGTTCCTTTCTTCCTTGCAACGGAAAATGAGGGATGAGATCCTTTCGCTCCGACTCGCCGGGGCGAAACTTCACCAGTGCCGCGCCATCATCTTGACCCGACGCCTTCTTGAGGCTTTCGCTGGATTTTTGATTAGTCTTTTGGCCTTGCCCTTCTTGATTCCCCTTGCAGAATCCCTGCCTCTTCTCTTGCTTCTTGGAGAAGGGATCGAGGTTCTTTACGTCGTCATCCTTTTGGCCATCCGATCCAATTCCGAATCGAAAAAGGCCTTCTATGCTCCCGGGGCGGAAAGGAAAAAGAAAAAGCATGCTTGAGATTCATTCCTTGAACAAATCCTTCGGCAAACACGTGATTCTGAAAGACGTGGATTTATCGTTTCCCGAAGGGACGGTCGTTGGCCTATTTGGTCCTTCCGGCTGCGGCAAAAGCACCTTCCTCAACATCATATCCCTTCTTTTGAAGGGCGACTCCGGTTCGTTGAAACTAAACGGAAAAGAGTATTCCGCCCTCCGCAAAAAGAAAGAGATCGAGGATTTCCGCATTTCCCATTTCGCCTATGTCTTCCCCGAAGCGAATCTTCTGAGCGCCCTCGATGTCGAAGAGAACATCCTTTTCCCTTTGCAACTCCAAAACATTGAAGTGGACCACGAGAAACTGAACCGACTCGTTGATGCCCTGGAACTTCGCCCGGTTTACGAAGCCGACGTCGATTCCCTCTCCAGCGGGGAAAAGCAGCGCGTCGCCTTACTGCGCGCTTTGCTCCTCCCTCGAGACGTCCTGATCGCGGACGAACCAACGAGCCACCTTGACCCCGAGATGAGTGAGAAGGTCATCACTCTATTGAAGGAAGAAGCAAAGACCACGAAGAAAATCATCCTTTGCTCTTGCCATGACGCGAAGCTCTTCGATTCGTTCGACGTCGGTTATCGCATGGAGAACGAGGGATTCACCTTGTATGAAAAGCAATAAGAGAATCCCGTACTTCTCGCGGAAAAAGACAGAAGGGAAATCCTTTGGGGTTCTTGGCATCGTCCTTTCCAGTCTTTTGATTTTGGCATTCTCGTGTTTTTCCTTCTTCCGCCCGTTTTATGAGCATCAAAACGAGACGATCCCGACGGATTCCGTGACACTCGTAAGGGAAAAAGGCCAAATCGGGGAGCCCCGCGAATTCGACCTCATCAAGGAGGAGGCGGAGAACTATCGCCCGAGCAATTGGGAACGCATCGCAAGGAAAGCCTATCGGGTCGAGATTCTCTATCTCCTCGATACGATTGTTTGGGACAGTCCTGACAATTCGGTCCTCATCGGCGAGCCAGGGTATGACCTCAACCGACTTGGCAACGCGTCCCTTTATGAGAACCAAACGATTCCCCAAGACGGAAACCTCTTGTTCTTCCTCGAACCCGGAACCTCAATCAACGACGCGATGAACAACGTCTATTTCGGAAGCCTCCTCCAGCTTGAAAACCCGCCGAAAGCAGAAGAGAAAAAACCCATTCCTTCGCCCGAGACGATTCCCTTTGACCCCGTCAGAAACGCCCACCATGCGCTCGGGGTTCTTTCCCCGAATACCCTTCCCGATGGCTATGAATACCTTGAGAACACCATCTATTACACGTTCTTTTTCTCTTCTCCTTTGACCGATTCCGACCTCAATTACCTCGGCGCCATCAGTGGGTACACTCCGGGAATCTTGGAAACAAGCGTGGAACTTTTTATCCATCCCGCCCGAGAATACCTCCGCTTCTTCTCGGTTTATTCCGCGATCATGAAAATCGTGTTCCTGCTTTGCGTTTCGCTTTCTCTCGCCCTTCTCCTTTCCGAAATCGGCAAGGAACTGATCCGGGCCCATCGCGAGATCGACGAGGTGTTCTCCTTAAAGAGTCTAGGGATGCGAAAATCGACATACGTCCTCGGTCAATTGCGCCTCAAGGTCCTGCCGTTCTTCCTTGCGGACGCCGGGGTTCTCGTCCTCTATCACGTGTTCATGGCCGTCTTTAAACAGCTCGCCGGCTTCTCTTTCTATTTCCCGGGATGGCAATACGCGATCCTCGCCTTGCCCATCCTCGTTCTCCTGGGTTTTGAAACCCTCAAAGCAAGCCATGATTATGACGCCTCCGCCGCGGCGCGATGAAAGCGCCTCATCTTCCTCAACAGGACTTTCCCTTCGTGCAGGATGAGCGGCAACAACGCCACGAGGGCGACGATCCCCCATTCCCCAAGGGACAGGTTTGCCGTGGAGAACAAGTCTCGAAGAGCAGGCACTTCAATCACGATGAGCTGGAGGGCAATCCCAAGCAACAAGGACACGAGGACCATGGCGTTTTTCTTCCGTTTCCTCGAGAACAAGCTTTCCTTTCCCCCGTTCATCGAAAGCATCGTCGTGAGCTCGGCGAAGGCGAGGCTTGAGAACGCCATGGTGCGTGCCTGGATCAAAACGGGATCGCTCGCGGGCAAGGAAGCGATCGTCCCGTAATCGAAGATGCCGTTGAGAAAGAAGCCCATGAGATAGGAAAGAAGGGCCGAAAGAGCGAGGAAACTCGAAGCGAAGAGAATCCTTCTCCACCCCCCATCCGCGAACAAGGAGACGTTATTCTTCCGTGGGGCTTCCTTCATCACCGCTTCGCTCGGTTTCCCCATCCCCAAGGCGATCGAGGGGAGGGAATCCGTGAGAAGGTTGATCCAAAGCAAATGAATCGCAAGGAACGGGGCGGGCAAGCCCACGAGCACGAGCAACAGCATCGTCAAGATCTCCGCGAGGTTGCTCGCGAGGAGGAAATGAACGCTTTTGCGCACGTTCGCGTAGATTGTCCTTCCTTCCCGCACGGCGGTCTCGATGGTCGCGAAATTGTCGTCCGCGAGCACCATGTCCGCGCTTTGGCGGGCGACGTCCGTCCCGTTTTTGCCCATGGCGATGCCGATGTCCGCGGCTTTGAGGGCAGGGGCGTCGTTGACCCCATCCCCCGTCATCACGACGACGTGCCCATTGGCCTTAAGGGCTTTCACGATGTCGACCTTGTCGCTTGGGCTCACGCGAGCGAAGACGGAAACTTCCTCCACGCGTTCCGCCTGCTTGAGAAACGGGAGGGAGGCGAATTCCTTCCCCGTCATGACTTCGTTCTCTTCCTT
>JAEDJP010000039.1 GCA_016296285.1 Bacilli bacterium | reverse complement strand
CTTGACCTCCGCGAGCTCCGCAAAAAGAGCGGCGGCTTCTTCGGGTCCGGCGAAAGCACCGGTTCCGTCGGCGTCGTGACGATCAACATGCCGCGCATTGCCTATCTCTCAACCGACAAGGAAGACTTCTACAACCGCCTCGACCGTTTGATGGACATCTCCGCCCGCTCCCTCCGCGTGAAGCGCCAGACGATCTCGAAACTTCTCGAGGCTGGTCTCTATCCGTACACCAAGCACTACCTTGGCAACTTCAACAACCACTTCTCCACCATCGGCTTGGTCGGCATGAACGAAACCTGCCTCAATGCCCGTTGGATCAAGAAGGATTTGACGAACAAGGAAGCCCAGGACTTCACCGTCGAGGTCTTGAACCACATGAGGACCCGCCTCTCGGATTACCAAGAGCAGTACGGCGACCTCTACAACCTCGAAGCGACGCCGGCCGAATCCACCGCCTTCCGCCTCGCCAAGCACGACAAGCAACGTTACCCGGATATCATCACCGCGTCGAAGGATGGTGAATCCCCCTATTACACGAACTCGAGCCACCTCCCCGTCGGCTTCACCGAGGATATCTTCGAAGCCCTTGACATCGAAGACAACTTCCAGACCCTCTACACCTCTGGCACCGTCTTCCACGCCTTCCTTGGCCAGCGTTTGCCGGATTGGGAAAGCTGCATGAGCCTCGTTCGCAAGATCGCGGAAAACTACAAGCTCCCGTATTACACGATGTCGCCGACCTATTCGGTCTGCGAAGATCACGGCTATCTCGCCGGGGAACAATGGAAGTGCCCGATCTGCGGCAAGGAAGCCGAGGTCTATTCCCGCATCACCGGTTACTACCGCCCGGTCAAGAACTGGAACGCCGGCAAGGTCCAGGAATTCCGTCAAAGGAAGACCTACGAGATCAAGGAAGGCCAGAACCCGCATGTCCACGAAGGCGACTCCTGCTCCTGCGGACATGCCCACGAAGAAGGCGCGCCGAAGGTGACCGAGGTCATGCTCTTCACCTCCCCGACCTGCCCGAACTGCAAAATCGCCAAGATGCTTCTCGACAAGCAGCACATCGGTTACAAGAACATCGATGCCCTCTCGAACAAAGAGCTTGCCCAGGCCTATGGCGTGAAGCAAGCCCCGACCCTCATCGCGCCGGACGGCGACGGCTTCCGCGTTTACGAGAACGCGAGCAACATCAAGGAATTCATTGCAAAAGTCGCTTCTTCCGACGAGCAATAATCCCATATCGTTTCTTGAGATGGCCCTTTCTTAGGAAGGGGCCTTCTTCTTTTGGAGGCTTAATATGAACGAAACCATCTATGATTCCATCATCGTCGGGTCCGGGCCTGCCGGGATGACGGCAGCCTTGTATCTTCTCCGCGCCGGAAAGAGCGTTCTTCTCCTGGAAAGCGAAGGAATCGGTGGCCAAGCCGCGACAAGTCCCCGCCTAGAAAACTACCCTTCCATCGTTTCCATTTCCGGGGAAGAGTTCGCGGATAACCTTTTCACCCAGATTCAAAATCTCGGCGTGGAATTCGATTTGAGCGAAGCGAAAGAAATCAAAAAAGAAGGCGACCTTTTCCGCTTGGTTGGGGATTCCAGCGAATACCTCGGAAAGACAATCATCCTCGCGACGGGCTGCAAGCATCGCCACCTGGGCTTAGCTCGCGAAGAGGAGCTTACCGGGCATGGCGTCTCTTATTGCGCGACGTGCGATGGCGCCTTCTTCCAAGGGGAAGACGTCGTCATCATCGGGGACGCGAACAGCGCCCTCCAATACGCAATCTCCCTTTCTGCGATTTGCCATCACGTCGAAATCGTCACCTTGTTTGACCGTTACTTCGCGGATCCCGTCCTCGTGGAACGGCTCGCGGGAATCGAAAACGTCCACGCGATTCACGAATGGAAATCCCTTTCCTTTGAAGGGGACCGCGAATTGACTGGGGTCACGTTCCAAAACACCCAGACGAACGAGGTCAAAACGATTCCTTGCAAAGGTTGCTTCATCGCGATCGGACAGATTCCAGACTGCGAGAGATTCCATCCTTGGGTCGATCTCGAGAAAGGTTTTATCGTCGCGGACGAAAACGGGAAAACGAAAACCGACGGCATCTTCGCCGCCGGGGATTGCCGCGTCAAATCCGTTCGCCAAGTCGCCACCGCGATCGGGGACGGGGCGAATGCCGCGATAAGCGCGCTCCGATATCTCGATTTAGCTCGTTAATCGTAATCGCGCAATTTAGCAGAGGGCACAAAAGGTTCCAAAACCTTCAAGAACCCCTCTGCTTTTTCTTTCTGGACCATGTGAAGGCCATGCTCGATGCAATGTTCGTTGTCGATGTAACGCTGGAGGAAATAACGTTTTGCCCCCGCGATCCATGGGCCGATCTCCGCCATGCTTTGGTCGTCATGGAATTCATCGATGATGGTCGTGCGGAACTCATAATCGATTCCGGATTCCATCAAGAGGCGGATCGAATGGGAAATGGTATCCAAATTCACCGGGACCCCCGCCGTCTTCTCATAACGGTTTGGGCTGTTCTTGATGTCCATCGCGATATAATCGACAAGACGTTCTTGGATGAGTTCTTCCAAGACGAACGGATTCCACCCATTGCTATCGAGTTTCACGAGATAGCCGAGCTTTTTGATGTCGCGAAGTTTGTCCTTCAAATCTGGCATCAAAGTCGGTTCCCCGCCCGTCACGCAGACGGCATCGAGCATCTTCCTCCGCTTTTGCAGATAGGCGAGAATTTCATCCCATGGAATCGTCGGGGCCTCCCCTGGACGAAGAACGAGATCGCTGTTATGGCAAAAAGGACAACGGAAAGGGCAACCCGCCATGAAGATGGTCGTCGTCAATCTGTGGTCGAAATCGACCAGCGAGAGTTTTTCCCAGCCCGAAAAATCCATATACGTCCCCTTTATTTTTGATAGACGGAATCCTTCTTCGTCAATTTGCGAATGACTTTGGCCGGCACGCCTGCGGCAAAGGTATAAGGAGGGATTTCGCCGAGGACGACGGAGCCTGCGCCAATCACCGCCCCATCTCCAATTTTGGCGCCTCCGCAAACGGTGACGCGCGTCGCGAGCCAAACGTCGTTTCCGATTTCGATCGGTTGGGCATATTCGAGATCATGACGACCATCCGGGTAATCCTGGATGCGGCGTTCCTCCGCCAAAAGGGGATGGATGGGGGTAACGATCTGCGTTCCGGGGCCTGCCATCAAACGGTCTCCGATATGGACGGGGCAGCAGTCCAAAATCACGGTGTCGAAATTAAAAAAACATTCTTCCCCCATGTAGGTGTTGATACCGTAATCCGCATGGACGGTTCCTTCCATCACGAGGCCCTTTCCCGCGTGCGGAAACAGGCGATGGAGGATTTCCTCGCGCGCTTCGGTTTGCTCGCTAGGAAGGCGGTTGTAAGCGTCCGCAAGGCGGATGGCTTCTTTGTGAAGTCGCGCAAGCTCGGAGTCAGCTGGGCTATAGAGCGCGCCGGAAAGCATTTTTTCTTTTTCGGTCATGGGAAAATTATGGCACAGGGCAAAAGGAATGGGAACGGGCCCATCAATAGCGATAGTTCATGTTCTCGAGCTTGGTTTCTTTCTCGAAGTCGAAATTGTACTTTTTGTCGGTTCCGTAAAGTTTCGCGATGTTGGAGCAGTGGGAATAGACCCTCTGGTAGCAATTGATGATATCCACGAAGATGAGTTCGACGTATTCGCGATTGGATTCCGCCCCGGAAGGGATATCGTCGAAGAAGTGCTCGATAAGATCGTCCAGCGAGGAATTGAGCGCGCGCCTTTCCTTGATGATGGAAAGGGAAGCGGAACGATTGTCGGTTTTGAACGCTTCAATCGTTTTGGTAATCAAGGCGATCGCGTCTTGGTTGGCTTTGGCCACGATGTCTTTCGTGGACCCCGTGAGCGGTTGTTTTCGTTCGGCGGCATTCTCGAAGAAGGTGATGAGGTTTTCACCGTAATCGCCGATTCGCTCGATGTCTTTGCAAGCCCGGAGCGTGCGGGTGAGCATCGTGACGTCCGAAGGGCTCATTTCGCCCTTGTCCGCGACCAAGAGATAATCGTTCATCTGGCGGTCGATCTTATCGATGTTGCCTTCGATGTCGTGCACGAATTCCGCGTCCGCGGGCTTACCAGTATCCAGGTATTCCCCGATGGTCTCGAACATGAGCTTTCCATATTCGAACATGGAAACCACTTGCTCTTTGCCAAGGGCGATGCCTTCGGACGGGAACGAAGCCATGACTTTGGAATCCAATTCGCGAATCACGATCGAGGAACTGACGCGATCCGAGCCGGGGATCATCTTTTCCACCAGATGGCAAACTGGTTTGAGAATGGCGAGGAACAAGAGGGCGGTGATGACGTTGAACGCAAGGTGGGAGAACGCGATTTGAAGAGCCGGGGAAAGGGTCCAGCTGCCGGAGCTGCTGACCCAAGAACGGATGGGAGGGATAAACAGGATGCCCATGAATAGAAGGGCGCCGGAAAGGTTATAAATCAAGTGGAAGACAGCGGCGCGTTTCGCGTCTTTGGTGCCGCCGATGGAGGAAATGAGCGCGGTGATCGTCGTACCGATGTTAGCCCCGAATAGGATCGGGAGGACGCCGAAGAGCGTGATGTCGGAAGGAGTTCCCGCGGCGATCGATGCCGCGATCGCGGCGGCATAAAGGCTTTGCACGACGCCGATGACGGCGCTCGAAGATTGCATGGCCGCGGTCAAGACCGTGCCGACCACGAGGCCGAGCCATGGATTTTGGGTAAGGAAGGCCATGATGGCGCGGAATTCATCGTAAGCCGCGAGCTGTTTCAGGTTGGATGCCATGATCCAAAGACCTAGGAAGATGCACCCGATGGCAAACAGCAAGTCACCAACGTTTTGGTATTTCCTTCGGGTAGCCACCAAGACGATGAAACCGCCGATCAAAACGCAGATGGAAAGGTATTCAGCGATGGGAATCGAGATGACGAACGACGTGATGGTGGTACCGACGTTCGCGCCGATGATGATCGAAGCGGCCGCGACGAACGTCAAGACCCCCGCCCGGACCATGCCGATCGTGAGGGCGGTCGTGCCGCTGCTCGACTGGATGAGGGCCGTGAAGAGGGTGCCCATCAAGAACCCGGTGAAGCGATTCCCCAGGCACTTGTTCATGATTTTCTGAAGCCCGCCTTCCGCCATCTTCTTGATGACGCGGGAAATGGAGGTGATGCCGAACAAAAAGAGGCCAAGGCCCGCCAGGACCAAGAACCAGAACAACGGATTATCTGGGGTTAAATTCATACGCCCTGTATTGTAAAACAGTTTTTGCAATCCAAAAAAGGGGATTTCTTGGAAATAGCCAAGGCATCCCCTCTTTATCGTTGGCCGTGAGTTTATTTGTCCACGCGCTTCACCGGACGCACGTACTTAAAGAAACGGCTGCAGTCGTGATAGAAATAGAACACACGTTCCGGGGTAAGATCGAGCTCATATCCCTTCGAAGCGTAGTCGAATTCCTTCATCGCTTTCTCGACTTTGGCCTCCACGCTTTCGCTCTCCGTCTCGAAATCGAAAGGCCCGTGTTCGAAGACGGCATATTCCCCTTCCGGGACGTCCATGAGCATCATTTGTTCCGGGACGGGACCGTCGTAATTCGCGGGCAAACGAACGCCATACGCTTCGGCGAGGGGGATTCCCCAAGAGCAGATGCGGCCAGTCGGGGCATTGATCCAAGCCATGAGCTGGCCGGAAGAGGCATCGGATCCCTCGCCGCCGTGATTGTCGAGGTTTCCGGGGATGCTCGAAAGCAGGCCGCAGATCGTCTCGCAATCCTGCCCTTTGATTTGAGATTGCTTCTGCCAGAAATCCCAATATCCGATGCTCTCGTAATTGCGGATGTGCAAGAACTTATGCGCGGGCATCCGAATGAAATACGATTGGACGCCCCCTTTGCTTTCCTTTTGATTGACCATGATTCTTTCCTCCATTAAGTAGCAATCGAAAGGACGTATCGCGGTGCGAAGGACCAAGGGCACTTTCGTTTTTCGGTACTCCGACGGGGTTAATCCATACGCCTTTTTGAAGGCTCGGGTGAATGCCTCGTGGCTTTGAAAACCATAACGAAGGGCCACCGAGAGAATCGAATCCCGGGCATCTCGAATCTCGATCGCGGCGAAGGCAAGCGCCCTCCCTTGGACGTAATGACGGAGTTGCATGCCCGAAGCCGAAGAGAAAACCCGCGATAGGTAAAAGGGCGAATAGGAAAAGCGCTTGGCTATTTCGCTTAGGGATAGGTGCGCGAAATCTCCACGACGAATCCTTTCATCGATATACCTCACGACGTTTTGAACGCTTCTCTTCCATTCCTGCATGCGATCGTCCTTTCCGACGAGAATCATATGGCTTATTGGGAAGCCGTTCTTGATATGTGTTGCGGAGAATGAAAAGGCGGACTTCCTTTTTCTAGAATAACGGACTTGAGATAGCGAGGGAACGCTTAAAGAATCGTGGAAACGAAATGGTAGAAAGGGTCCGTCTCTTCGCTTCCAACCTCGAAGGATTCGGGCGAAGTCACCATGTCTTCCTCCGAAGGACTGTGGAAAGGGCCGAGTTCGTTTCTTCGAGAAACCGTCAGGACGACCTTCAATTCGTTCTCCCCTTCTTTTAAGTAAGGAGATAGGTCGAAACGCCGATCGAACATCGAAGCAGCCACGTGTTCATCGTTAATGAAGAGGTCAATCAATTGGAACCGTTTGGAGATCTCGAGTTCCTGATAAACCGTGTTAACGAATAGCGGGGCTTTCAGAACAATGTCCCCGGCGAAGAACGGGAAGCCATCTTCCACGAGCGATCGGATGGTCGTTCTCGGAGAGTCCAGATAGAATCCTTTCCCGCTTATGACATCGGGAGCGTTTCCTTTTTGGAATTCGCCAAAGACCCCAAAGCGGCCTTTTAGATACACCGGCTCCACCGAGGAATCGAAGGTCAGGCAATTGATTTCCCCCTCCGTGACGCCGTCTTTCGAGAGAGTCTCATAGACGTGGTCGTTCTGGAAATAGTCAAGCGTCACGTCGATGCGGTTGGACCCGACGCGAAGGGCGGTATCAGAAGAATATCGGGATCGGGCACGATTATCCGGGTTTTCGGACACGAATCGACATGGAAAACCATTTAACGAAATTTCCTTCACGCGAGCGGATTCACATTCGATGAAGAAATCCTCAAGCGGAATCCGGGAAAAGAATTCATAACAAAAGTGAACCTCTCCCCGAAAACGTTTTTGTAACAATTCCCTTTGAATGAGACGCACATGCTTCGAGGCGCTCAGGGGCGCTCCGTCGCACGAGTATGACGGACGATCCAACACGAGGGTATTCTCGGGAACTTCCTCCAGATTGAAAACCGTGGGGAGGGCCAGTTTGGAAACAGGGACATCCTTCTCCGGCTCTTCCCTAGAAAAGGCGAGGAAGCAGCTTTCCCCTTCGCGCAGGACAACAGACGAAGAAACGACTTTCCGCTTTCCGTTAGTGAGATCGTAACGAACGAGGGAGGAGAACCCTTCCTTCTCCAGACGCAATTCCGTTTCCCCCCATATCGCAACCGCGTAGAAGAATTCGCGTCCTTGCTCGTCCTTGCGACGACTTAGCCGAATATTTGGGTTCTCGTTGGTCCGATACCCTTCCCGTGCCAGTATTTCTTCCCAAGTGGTATTGCTGGAATAGCTAAAATCGTGTTTTTCCCCGTCCAAGTATGAAGGCATTTCCCCCGTGAAAAGGATTCTGCCTCCTTGGCTTAAGAAAGAATCAATGCAAACTTTCGTGAAAGAAGATAGGGTGAGAATCGAGGGCACGATTAACGTGGAATACCGGCAATTCCCAAGGACGATCTGACCATTTTCAACGCGCCCATGCTCTTCCAAAAGGGTTTCATCCAACAAATGAAACGGGAGATGAAGCCCCGTCAGCCGATTCAGCAAAGCCTGAAAGGGATCTTCGATGGATTGCGTGCCGAAATAAGGATCCTCCGGGCATTGGGTTCTAGAATAGGTCAAATAGCAGCTCCGGATGGGGTGTAGGACCGCGACCGAAACGATTTCCTCGCTCTCGGAAAGAATTCGGCCGAGTTCGGTGAAATAGGAGGAAAACTCGCCGAATCTCTTCTTAACCCAAGGATTCCAAGGGGAATAATGGGCCGGATAGTCCCTGCTTCGATCACCCCGTTCCGAATAAGGGACGAGATGTGGGCAAAGAAGGTTGACCCCATTGACCATCATCGCTTCCGCGTTTCGTTTGGCCTCCAAGGGGGAGAAATCCCATCCTGCCGCCGCGTAAGTTTCCGCTAGAACCCGCTTCTTGCCCAGTTGAGCGGCAACGGACCCTACTTGTTTCGGAGATAAAATACCGGGGACGTATCTCGATAAAGCATCGATTCCGGGAATCGTTTGGTATTCATACAAAGGCATGATGCCCCCACAACACCACATTTGTCCAAAGAGACAGGTTTCCTCAATGTAATGCCCCGTGAATTCATAGCCTCGCTCGACGCACCAGGAATAGATTCGCTTGCCGTAGTTCGTTTGAAGAAGGTGCTGCAAACCAAGGTAATAACGATAGCGGAATTTTTCGTAACCCCGTTTTTTTAAAAACAGGAAACCGAGGCCATCTTTCACGTCCTCTCCATACTTCTCTCGAAAATAACCCTCGAGGGCCGGAGTATAGGGTTCCCCATAGCGATAATACTGGGGTTCATCCGTGAAAAACCCTTTCACCCGGGGCGTGATTTCCGCGTCATAGCGCTCGTGAGTCAACGCCAAAAACTGATCGACAACTTTTGGGTTCAATACGTCGGCGGTCGAAGCCGAGAGATGTTCATAAACGTTCAAGACTTTCTCGCCTGAAAGGACACGACGGAGACTTTCCCCTTCCAAAGAAAAGGACGCGATGGCTTTTTCGTCATATGGACCTTCGGACGCGGTGAGGAAACGATCGTGGTTTTCCGGGTCCTCCAAGAGTTTTCCCCCGACGAACCCGCTTGGCCAACCATTCTCATCATAGACATAGGGATCCATGCCAAGGCTTTTGGCAAAATCCGCGCAAAACGAGATCGCGTTCATCCAATCTTCCCCAAGGTAAGGGGTGGATAACCCGCTTCGGGCATGCATGAAAAACCCACTGATGCCATTTTGGTGCATCCAGGATATCTGGTTTTTTAACTCGTCGAGGTGGAGTTCGTCGTTCCAACTCCAAAACGGGAGGATTCCGAAACGGGGCTTTTCGTTCATGGGATCAGTTCACATAGAACTTGTCGACAGGCTTTTCCTGCAACTCGATGTCGCAATCATCCAAATGTTTAATATGGAACCCGTTGCGTTTATATTCCTCGTAATCGAAGTCGGTCAACTCGTCGACCGCGATTTTGTGATAGCGATAGAAATTTTTCCACCAAGTTTGATCGCTTCCGAGCGTCGCGGACAAATAGGCATCGACCATGTCACAAGCTTTTTGGGGCCCGATGTAGAAGGCGCCCATCGCAAGAACGTTCACGCCATTGGCGGTCGCCGCCCTTCTAGCAGACACGACCGATTCGACGACCCCGGCGAGAACGCGGGGGCATTTGCTTGCCGCGACATGGATGCCCATTCCGGTACCGCAGAAAAGAAGGCCTCGTTCGTAATTCCCTTCGCTAATTTCCGCGCCGACGCGCAGACCAACACGGTGGAACATGAGCTCGGTGTCGCCTTGGGCGCTTTCTTTCGTAACCCCAAGGTCGAGGATTTTCCATCCTTGGCTCCGGAGATGATCGCAGACCACTTCCTTCAAAGGGAAGCCCGCGAAATCCGCGCCGACGACAATCTCTTTGTTTTCGATCGTATGCTTTGCCATATTTCACTCCTATGGGTTTCTTTTCTTTATATATTCTAGGGGCTTTGTCAAAGCGCAAGTAAAGGGAAATAGTATGGATTTTCAAGTTTTCCAAAACGAGATTTTCCCATTTTTCCTTGGTTCGGCGCTTTTCTCACTTTCGTAGAAAAAGACATAGATAAATCCTAGTGTTTTCGCGATAATAGTGTTATGAGTGAGAGAATCTGGATCGGGCAGATCACGGATCCAAATTACGATATCGAGAACCCCTACCAGGAGTTTGGGATGCCCTCCCCTTATATCCGTCGGGAGTTTTTTCTTTCCGCAATCGACCCGGAGGCAACTTTGACCATTGCCACTTTGGGAATCGCCCTCGTTTACATCAACGGCGCGTTGGTAACGGACCATTTCATGGCTCCTGAGGCCGACGAGAATCGCAAAAGGGTCTCATCGCATAGTTATGCCATCGCTCCCTATCTCCGAAAAGGAAAAAACGCCATCGGAATCATCCTCGGGGATGGTTGGTACGCCTCGTTCCTTTCCGTGGAATGCCGTAACATCTTTGGCCATTATCCTTTGAAGACGTGGTATCGAATCCAAAACGGGACCGAAACGTTCGAAAGCGATGGAAGCGAGACGTGGTCGA
>JAEDJP010000038.1 GCA_016296285.1 Bacilli bacterium | reverse complement strand
AGCGCCAAGACAAAAGCGCCGACCCAGATGCGGGCGGGGATGCGGCCCGTCGTCTTCTCGAAGCGCATCAAGGTGACCCCTTCGGCGAAAAGGGCGGAGACGATGAAAGCATAAGAAGCGATGCCAAACGGGAAATAAGCGACGTAGGCAAGGCCCCAAAGGCGCGAAACGGGGGAGAACGCGAAAAGGAGGGCAAGCAAAACGAGCAGGAACCCGCCGGCTTTGGCGATCCTTTGCATATTCGGGGCTGGCTTCTTCTTTTTCTTGGTCATAAAAAGGCGGGAAAACCCGGCCTCTTTATTATAAATAAAACCCTCCCTTTGTGAAGGGGCGTATAGCGCCGACGGGGAGGGTTTGTGAAGGGTCAGTCGACCTCAATGAGGAGGGGGAGGACCATCGGTTCCTTGCCGCTCATGCGGCGGATGGCGCGCACGGTGCGCTCGTAGACGTTTTGGCGGACCTCGCCGATGTTGTAGTCGCGGTCGAGGAATTCGGCGACCGTGACGTCGAAGACCTTGGTCACCTCGCGGATGAGGACCTCGGCGTCCTTGCCATAGAGGAAGCCGCGCATTTGGACGTCAGGCCCCGCGACGACTTGCTGGCGGGAGCGGGAAATCGTGGCCGCGATGATGACGACGCCTTCCGCGAGGCGCTGGCGGTCGCCGAGGACTTCGGGGGAAACGTCGCCCACCCCGGCCCCGTCGATCATGATGTCGCCATGGGGGATCTTCTCATCGATCAGCTTGGCGCCTTTCTCGTCGATGCGCAAAGTCAGGCCGTTTTCGAGGACGAAGACGCTGTTGTGGTTCAAATTGATGCCCATCGAGAGGGCGAGCTGGGCGTTGGCGAGCAAATCCTTGAAGAGGCCTTTGACGGGCACGTAATACTTCGGCTTGAGGATGGAGGCCATCATCTTGAGGTCTTCTTCGGAAGCGTGCATCTTGAGGAACGTCTTTTTCGGGATGATCTGGACGGAGGCGGGGGAGCGGTAAAGCTCGTCGGCGGCGTCCACGTACTCGATTTCCGTGTTGTCGTCGCTCGGATTCGCGAGGATGAAGGTGTCCGTCTCCTTCAGGCGGATGCGGCGATCCTCGTTTTGGCCCGAGGCGAGTAGGGCGATCTTGCGGAACAGGCGCGAGCCGAAGCCAAGCATGACGATGACGAGGTCTTGGTCGCGGATGCGGAGGATGTCGTCGGTGGAGGCGAAGTTCGCGGGCGGGATGATGAGCTGGCCGCAGGAAGCGATCTCGTCGATGGCCTTCCGCGTGGCCTCGTCGTAACAGACGACCTTCTTGCGGTAAGCCCGGGCAAGGCGCACGATTTCCTCGAGGTTGTAGAGGTTCGTCTGGAAAAGGGAGACGAAGAGGCGGCCCGGGGCGTTTTTGAAGGTTTCCTCGATGTGCGGGGTGAGCTTGTACAAAGGCGCGGTGTAGCCGGGACGCGTCGCATAGAAGGACTCCGTAAGAAGCGCGAGCGTCGGGGATTCGGAGAGCTTCGCGATGGCGTTCATGTCGTTGAGATAGCCCGGGTCGGCGCTGTTCTCGATGACGAAATCGCCGGTGAACACGACGTTTCCGAGGCTCGTCTCGATGGCAAGCCCGCAGGAATCGGCGATGTTGTGGGCCGTATGGAAGAAATGGAAAACGCGGGCCCCGATGCGGAAGGACGAGGTCGCGGGAACCGGGTGCAAATCGAACATCCCGGGGTCTTTCTTCACGTGCTGGGTGAAGATCTTGAGCATCTGAAGGGTGATGGGACTGCCGTAGACGGGGGCGGGAACTTGCTCGTAGATGAAAGGCAAGGCCCCGAATTCGTCGTCATGGCCATGGAGGAGCAAATAGGCTTTCACTTGGCTCTTGTGCTCGACGAGATAGTCGATCTTGGGGATCACGTAGTCGATGCCGGGCATCGTCTTGTCCGGGATGAGGGCGCCGGTGCCGATGACGTAAATATCATCGTTGACCTGCACGCAGATCATGCATTTGCCATTCTCGTCGAGACCGCCGAGAGCATAGATTTTCACAGTATCGTTCATGGTTTTCCTTTCCGCCATAGCAAAGCATGGCTCGGGCAAATCGCTAAGAAATTTCAATATAAATCAAGGGAGCAAACGGGCAAATCGTCATCGAGCTTCCTGATTTCAAGATGCAGTCCCTCGATGACGCCATAGGTCGGGGGGTTCCCGTTTTTTGGGAAGGAGGGGGAACCGGGATTGAAATATACCACACCATCCATCTTTTTTAACATGTAAACGTGTGTGTGACCGAACATGAGGATATCCCCGCGCTCGACCTCAAGCAGGTCACTCGAAAGCAAATCCCCGTGAATCAGGTCGCAACGGAAGCCGTTGACGTAGATGACCTTCGAATCCTGCGAGATGTCAAAATGGAGGAGCGTCTGGTCGACCCGGGAATCGCAATTTCCGCGGACCGCGACGATTTTCCGCGACCATTTGTTGAGGATCTGGGAGCACGTCATCGGGTCGTAATCGATGGGTACCCCGTTGCGCGGCCCGTTGTTGAGCGCGTCCCCGAGGAAGATGATTTGATCAGGCGAAAAAGACTGGAAAAGCTTATCCAGTTTTTTGACGGCCTCGAGACGGCCGTGGGTGTCGCTGATGAGTAGGACGCGCAAGCGAGTTTCCTTTCGGTAACGGTTGGTTAAAGAAGCAGGTCGCGGGTGGCGACGACGTCGACGCCGGTGCCTGCAACGTCATGGATCAAGACATCGCCGACGTGGACGGGGACGTGGACGTGGACCGCATTGATGGCTTTCATGACGTCTTCCATCTTGGCCTTCGGGACGGCGTCTTTGGTCTTGACGGGGCAAACCTTGAATTCCTTGGAATCCGAGGGGACGGTCGAGGTGACGGTCCTGCGAGGATCGAGAATCTCTTGTTTGCCATAAGCGGCGCCGCGGGGGCAGAAATTGCCCTCGACGGTCAGATCATCGTGCACGACGAGGTGGCAACCCCGAGGGCAGACGATGCAAGTGAGTTCAACGGACATGGTCGGCATCCTCCTTTGCAACAAGGGAAACTTCCAAGGGTTCTTGGTTGTTTTCTAGTGCTTTTCTAGGAATCTTGATGATTTCCATTTCACTCGGAATCATCGCGAGTTTATAAAGTTTTTTGATAACCTTTTCGCCTTGCTTGACGAAGAGGTAAACGTTCTTTCGCGGAGCGCGGCAACGGAACTTGAGCGAGACGTCGCCCTCAGCCCCGAGAGCGACGCTCCCAGGAACGACATACCCGATGCCATCCCCTGCTTTCGTCGCGACCTTCGGCCCTTCTTCGAGGGTCCCGAGGATGTAGGAGGCGGCGTTTTTCCCGGCCACCTTTCCTTCCTCGACGACGTAATCGACGAGGTCGTGGACATGCAACACGTTCCCACAGGTGAAGATGCCGGGGATTGTGGTCATGAGGGAATCGTCGACTTCCGCCCCGCGAGCGGGCCCGATCTTGGCGCCGGCTTTATCGAGCAACGCGCAATTCGGGATGAGGCCGATCGAGAGCATGAGGGTGTCGACTTCGAACCGTTTCTCGGTCCCGGGAATGGGATTCTTCTTCTCGTCGACTTCGGAGATTTCAATCGCCTCCAGTTTCCCTTTTCCGATGACGTTCGTGACGGTATGGGAAAGGTAAAGGGGGATGTCGAAATCCTTGAGGCATTGCTGGATGTTTCGGTTGAGCCCGTTGGAATACGGCATGAGTTCGGCGACGCCAAGGACCTTCGCCCCCTCGAGGGTCATGCGTCGGGCCATGATGAGCCCGATATCGCCAGACCCGAGGATGAAGACCCTCTTCCCGACGAGGTAGCCATATTGGTTGAGATAAAGCTGGGCTTGGCCCGCGGTGATGACGCCGGCAGGGCGTTCCCCAGGCATCGAGATGGCTCCGGCGCTGCGTTCGTAGCAGCCGGTCGCGACGATGATGGCCTTGGCCTGAACCTCGAAACTGCCTTTCGGGGAGACATAGGTCACGATCTTGCTCTTCTTGATCGAGAGGACGCTTGCCTTTGTTTCATAAGGGATGTGGCGTTCCTCGACTTGATGGACGAAACGGGTCAGGAATTCCGGGCCGGTCAGCTCTTCCTTGAATTCGTGGAGGCCGAAACCATTATGGATGCATTGGTTGAGAATGCCACCAAGATACGGGCTTCTTTCCAAAAGGAGGATATCCTTGACCCCGGCGTCATAGGCGCTGACGGCGGCAGCCATACCGGCGGACCCGCCGCCGACGATCACGAGATCGACGTGTTTCATTTCTTGACCTCCTCTTCAAGAACCTCGGAACGTTCTCGGCCATAGAGGACTTCCAGAGGGGAGATGCCATAGCGTTGCGCGAGCAACAGCAGGACGCGCGGTTGGCAGAAACCGCCTTGGCATTTGCCAAATCCGGCGCGGGTGCGCTTCTTGACGGCCTTGATGGTGAGACAAGGGACGGAACGGTGCAAGGCGTCGTTGATTTCCCCGACGCTCACCTTCTCGCAATTGCAAACCATGTCGCCAAAGGAAGGATCCTCGTGGATGAGGGCGTTTTTCTTCGCTTGGGTCATGAGCTGCAGATGGATGTAGGGGCGGATGCAAGGATTCCACGATTCCTTCTTCTTGAGTCCAAGGATCTGGGCGGCCAGCTCCTCGGCGACGTATTTGCCGATCGCGGGCGCGCTCGCGAGGCCAGGGGACTCGATGCCCGCGACGTTGATGAATTCGCGGTAGGTCTTGCTGCTTTCGATGATGAAATCCTTCGTGGATGGGGTGGAACGCAAACCGGCGAAGACGCGGATTTGCTGGGAAAAGGGAATCCCGGGGACCATCGCCTTGGCTTGGGCTTTGACTTCGTTCAAGGTCAAGGTGTCGGTCGCGAGATCCTCCTCGCTTTGGACGAATTCGCTCGAGGGGCCGACAAGGTAATTCATGGAGGTGGTCATCGTGACGAGGACGCCTTTGCCCTTCTTGGTCGGAAGGGGGAACAGGACGTGTTTCACGAGGCCCGGCCCGTAGTGGTCGAGGACGTAATACTCGCCTTTGCGCGGGGTGATCGTCCAATCGATCGGCTCGATCATCGCGGCGACTTTCGCGGAGCTGAGGCCCGCGGCGTTGATGACCATGCGGCAGGTATAATTCTCTTCCGGGGTCTCGACGAGGAAGTGATCGCCTTGCCGCTCGATGCCGAGGACCGGTTCGTTGAGGTGCAGCTCGACGCCGTTATCGCAGGCGTTTTCCATCGCGTGGACGGTCAAGGTGAAGGGGTTCACGATGCCGGCGGTCGGGCAAAGGATGCCCGCGACGACGCTTGGGGAGACGTTGGGCTCGATGGCCAAGATCTCTTCCTTGCCAAGCATCTTATAGGGGACGCCGTTCTTCTCGGCGCGGTCGCGGAGCTCCTCGAGCAAGGGGAGCTGCGCCTCATCGAAGGCGAGGTTCATGGAGCCGACCCGAGAGAAAGAGACGTCGAGTTCCTTGCTCACTTGGTCGAACATGGCGTTGCCGAGGACGTTGAACTTGGCTTTCAAGGTCCCGGGGACCGGGTCATCCCCGGAATGGACGATGGCGCTGTTGGCCATCGACGTGACGTCGCCGACGTCGTTTTCTTTTTCGAGGACGAGGATTTTCGCGTCGTATTGCGATAGGTAGCGGGCGATGAAAGCGCCGATCACGCCACCGCCGACAATGATTATGTCTTTCATGGTGCTTTTATTATAGGCAAATTCCTTTCTTTATTGAAAGGAAATAGTTGGGGAAAAGAAGGGCTTCTTCCTTGACGGGGTTCTTTCGGCCGTCCTAAACTTCCTGCGTGAAGAATCGGAAGCCAAAAAAGACGAGCGTCGCAAGGGAGAACGTCGAAAAAAGCGCTCTTGCCGATCGTTTCATCAACGAGGTCCTTTTCCCGCTCTCTCTTGATGAAGGGAAGGTCCTCGCCAGACGCGGAAAACTCGAAACCGTTCTCATCGATTCCCTGGCGGATTTCGCCGACGAGCAGACGGCCGCCCTGGGGCGACAGCTTTCTCGCGACGAGTTCTTCCTGATCCGCGAAATGAAACCCGAAACCTACGAATCGGAGCCTTATTACCGGCTTCTTTCCTCGCTTTCGGGCCGCGTCGTCGACGACGTTTCCTTCGGTTTCGAGACGATCGAGCCCTATTCCCTTTTCGCGAGCCAGGACAAAATCGACGGGGGAAACGGCAAGGACGTCTCGCCCCTTGGGTATTTTTCTCGCCCCTTTTCCTTTCCCTGCATCAAAAAGTCGGGGCGCATATGGATGAGCCTCGTACCTCACGAGATCGAGACGATGAAGCAGCCGATCGGGGAAGCCCATGGAGTCGTCGCGGTCCTGGGCCTTGGCCTAGGCTACTTCGCTTTCGCTTGCGCCGAGAAGCAAGACGTGACGAGAGTGAAAGTTTTCGAGAAAGACCCCGCGGTCATCGCTTTGTTCAAGGAATCCCTTCTGCCCCTTTTCCCGCAGAAGGATAAAATCGAGATCATCGAGAAAGACGCCCTCTTCTATGACGAAGACGGGCCTTTCGATTTTGTTTTCGCCGACCTGTGGCACGACGTCGAGGACGGACTTCCTCTTTATCAAAAACTTCTGGAAAAGAAAATCCAAAACGCTCCGGTTTCCTATTGGATCGAGGATACGATGCGTCTGACGCTTGGACGTTTTCTTTTGCTTCTCAACGAGGGCGAATCCGAAAAATCCTTGCGACAGGAAATGCCGGAATGGGCGGAAATCATCCAAAAATGTTCCCGTTTCTCAAGTGAGGAACGAAAAACGGCGCGAAAGGACCAAGCAGCCTTCCGCGCCTTGCTCGGACGGAAATAAGAAAAGGCAGCCGCGAGGCTGCCTTCTTTCTTAGCGATCGTTTTTGCCGCCGCGAGGACCATGCGAGTTTCCGCGAGGTCCGCGGGAATCGCGGCCGCCTTTGCCGTTGAATCCGCCATGTCCCTTGGGACGGGCTTCGCGTTCCGGGCGCTCGACGTAGCCTTCCGGCTTCTCCTCGAATTCGCGATGGCTGACTTTGACCTTGCCCTTCTCGTCGAGGCCGATGACCACGACTTTGAGGGAATCGCCGACCTTGACGATGTCGGCCGCGTTATCGACGTAATCCCATTTGAGGCGGGAAACGTGGCAGAGGCCGTCGGTGTCGCCGAAGAGGTTCACGAAGGCGCCGTAATCCTCGACGCGGGTGACCTTGCCCTCAAAGATCTCGCCGATGCGGGCTTCGCGGGTGATGTCGTCGATCATGGCCTTGGCTTTCTCGATCATCGCGCGGTCGCTGTGATAGATCGTGATGGTGCCGTCGTCCTCGACGTCGATCGCGGCGCCGCCGCATTCGCGGACCATGCCTTGGATCGTCTCGCCGCCTTTGCCGATAACCTCGCGGATCTTGTCCGTCGGGATCTTGAAGGTGACCATCTTGGGCGCGTACTTGGAGACTTCCTTGCGCGGTTCGGGGATGCATTCCTCGATCTTGGCACGGATCTCGGCGCGGGCGCGGTTGGCCTGGGCGAGGGCTTCGGAAAGGACTTCGCGGGTGACGCCATGGATCTTGATGTCCATCTGGAGGGCGGTGAGGCCCTTCGCGGTGCCGGCGCACTTGAAGTCCATGTCCCCGAAGTGGTCCTCAAGGCCTTGGATGTCGGTCAGGATGGTGTAGGGGTGGTTGCCATCGAGCGGGCCGCTCGTGATGAGGCCCATCGCGATGCCGGAGACGATGCCCTTGATGGGGACGCCGGACGCCATGAGCGACATGCAGTTCGCGCAGATGGAAGCCTGGGAGGAAGACCCGTTGGATTCGACGACGTCGGCGACGCAGCGGATCGTGTAGGGGAATTCTTCTTCGGTCGGAAGGACATAGCTAAGGGCGCGCTCGCCGAGTTTGCCGTGGCCGATTTCGCGGCGGCCAGGGGAACCCATGCGGCCGATTTCGCCGACGGAATAGGGCGGGAAGTTGTAGTGGTGCATGAAGCGGCGCTCTTCCTCGCTCGTGAGGTTGTCGATGAGCTGCTTGTCGGCTAGAGGCCCGAGGGTCGTGGTGCCGATGACCTGGGTCTGGCCACGGGTGAACATGGCGGAACCATGGGCGCGGGGCAAGAGGTCGATTTGGCAATCGAGCGGGCGGATCTCGTCGACTTTGCGTCCGTCCGGACGGATCTTTTCCTCGGTGATGAGGCGGCGGACCTCGGCGGCGACCATGCCTTCGAGGATGTCGTTCACCATGAGCATCGACATCTTGTGGTCGTGCTCATCCTCGTATTCGCGATGGTCGTAATCCTCGATGATTTCCTTCTTGAGGGCGTCGACCGCGTCTTGGCGTTCGAGCTTGTCGAAGATCGAGATGGCCTTCTTGAGGCGCTCGCCGATGCGGGAGTCGATGTCGGCCTTGATCGCGGGATCGGCCTGGTAAAGCTGGATTTCGCGCTTGGGCTTGCCGATTTGGGCGATGATTTCCTTTTGCCAGGCGCAGAGTTTCTTGATGGCCTCGAAGCCGAACATGATGGCGTCGAGCATCTCTTCTTCGGGGACTTCGGCGGCGCCGGCTTCGACCATCATGATGGCCTCTTCCGTGCCGGCGACGGCGAGGTTGATGTCGCTTTGGGCGGCCTGTTCCTCGGTCGGGTCGATGATGAGTTCACCATTGACGCGCCCGACGTAGACGCCGGCGACCGGGCCGTCGAAGGGGATGTCGGAAACGCAGAGGGCGAGGGAGGCGCCGAGCATGCCGGTCATCTCCGGGGTGTTGTCGCGGTCGCAGGACATGACGGTCGCGACGATTTGGACTTCGTTGCGGAACCCATCCGCGAAAAGCGGGCGGATCGGGCGGTCGATGAGACGAGCGGAAAGGGTCGCGTGCTCGCCCGGACGGCCTTCGCGGCGGAGGAAGGATCCGGGGATCTTGCCGACCGCGTAAGATTTTTCTTCGTAGTTGACGGTGAGGGGGAAGAAATCGCCCTCCTTGGGCTCATCGGCGCAGCAGGCGGTCGCGAGAACGACCGTGTCGCCGAAACGGACGAGGACAGACCCGTCGGCCTGTTTCGCGATTTCGCCGCTTTCGACGGAAAGCTTCCGTCCGGCGAATTCGGTTTCGAATACTGTTTTCATTCTTTTTTCCTTTATTCCTAAAACGTTTTAAGGATACCACTCTTTAGAGTGATAGCCTAGAGAAAATCTTTATTTCCTCTTTTCGTCATAAAACGGAGGAAGGGTTTTGCTTTCTCTCGATGTAAATAATATAGAACATAGTATGCAACAAGACGAATAACTCATGTTTTAGAAGCAGAAAAAAAGACCCCTTTCGAGGTCTTCTTGTCTCTTACTTGCGGAGGCCGAGCTTCTTGATGAGGGCCGCATAACGGTCCGCATCGTTGGAGCGGAGGTAATCCAAGAGGCTGTGACGCTTGCCGACCAAGATGAGGAGGGCGCGGCGGGCGCCAGCATCTTGCTTGTTGGCCTGAAGGTGAGCGGTCAGGTCCTTGATGCGGGCGGTGAGAAGGGCGATCTGGACCTCGGGGGAACCGGTGTCTTTCTCGTTCTTGCCGTACTCTTTGATGAGGGCGGAGGTCACGTCTTTGTTGAGTGCCATGTTTCGTTTCTCCTTTCTTTGAACTTGGCTTGCCGAAGCGGGATCAAGGAGAGGAATGGTCTCCACCTCGAAAAGCTGCGGGACAATCATACGGTTTCCTTTCTTTGGAAGCAAGGTTTTTCGGACGCTTTTCGGTCATTCTCGAAAACATTCTGGCTTTGAAAACGCTTTATCCGAAAGGATTTCTTGCACTCGCGCGTACGCAAGAATAAAATGTGCGCCGGCAAAAAGGCCCGGGAGGTTCTTCTATGAACATGAGAAACATCGCCATCATCGCGCACGTCGACCACGGGAAAACCACTCTCGTGAACGCGCTTCTCGAGAAATCCGGGACCTTTCGCGAGAACGAAGCCGTCATGGACCGCGTGATGGACAGCAACCCGCAGGAACGCGAACGCGGCATCACGATCCTCGCGAAGACGACCTCGATCGTCTATCGCGACACCAAGATCAACATCGTGGACACCCCGGGGCACGCGGACTTCGGCGGGGAAGTCGAGCGCATCATGCACATGGTCGACGGCTGCCTCTTGCTCGTCGACGCCTTCGAAGGGACCATGCCGCAGACGCGGTTCGTCCTCAAGAACGCCCTTGAGAACCACATCAAGCCGATCGTCGTCATCAACAAGGTCGACCGCCCGAACGCCGACCCCCAAAAAGCCGTGGACGAGGTTTTGGACCTCTTCATCCAGCTCGGCGCCCCCGATGACCTCCTCGATTTCCCGGTGGTCTATGCAAGCGCCCTCAACGAGACCTCTTCCTATTCCCCGGACCCATCGACCCAGGCCCCGGGCATGGATCCCATTTTCGAGACCATCCTCAAGGAAATCCCGGAACCCCAGTGCGATCCTTCCGCCCCGTTCCGCTTCCAGCCCGCCCTTCTTGACTACAACGGCTTCGTCGGCCGCATCGGCATCGGCACGATCCGCGGGGGCAAGGCGCATGTCGGGGACACCGTTTCCGACATCGGCCCGGACGGCATCCCCCACGACTTCAAGATCATGAAGCTCTACACCTTCTTCGGCTTGCGCCGCGTCGAGGTGGACGAGGTCGGCTGCGGGGACATCTGCGCGAACGCAGGCTTCGACAAGATGAACGTCGGGGACACCTTCT
>JAEDJP010000166.1 GCA_016296285.1 Bacilli bacterium | reverse complement strand
TTCCCCCGTCCATCCCTACACCTGGGCCTTGCTTTCCTCGATCCCGGACGTCGATAGCAAGGAGAAGCTCGACGCGATTCCCGGCACCCCGCCGAACATGCTCTTCCCGCCCAAAGGCGATGCCTTCGCCCTCCGTTCGAAGTACGCGATGGCCATCGACTTCAAGCAAGAGCCGCCGATGTATCAGGTGAGCCCGACCCATTTCGCCTCCACCTGGCTCCTCGACGAACGGGCCCCGAAGGCGGAAATGCCCAAAATCGTCCGCACGCGCATCGAGAATTCGCTTCTCCGCGCCAAGGAGGCCAAGCATGAATAAGCAAGGGAAAGCGCCCAAGGCAAACGAGAATTCCTCGGTCACCTTCGACCAGTCCCTCGTGGACAACGACATCATCCTGAGCGTCCGCCACCTCAAGCAATTCTTCCAGCAGGGGGAATACAAGACGAAGGCGGTCCACGACGTCTCCTTCGACGTCAAGACCGGCGAATGCTTCGGCCTCGTCGGGGAATCCGGTTGCGGCAAGACCACGACCGGCCGCACGATCATCGGCCTTTACAAGCCAACGAGCGGGGCCATCTATTACAAGGGTTACCGCGTCGCCGCGGGCGACCGCTACAACCGCAAGGAGATCAAGTGGAGCCGCATCCACGCGAAGGATAAGATCAAGGCCCTCGAGGAAAGCAAGAAGGCCGAGATCGCCGAGGCAAGCGACGCCCCGGGGGAAAAGGAAGCCATCGCCGCCCGTTACGACGCGGAGATCGCCAAGATCAAGGCGGACCTTTCCGTCCACGTCGCCGAGCAAAAGGAACTCATCAAGAAGATCGCCTACGATAACCGCCATTCCCCGGCGAAGCTCCGCCGGGAAATCCAGATGATCTTCCAGGACCCGATCGATTCCCTTGATCCCCGCATGACGGTCGAGGACATCATCGCCGAGGGTCTTCACATCCAAGGGCAATACGACGGGAAGAAGAACCGCGAGATCGTCGCGAACGTCCTCTCCCAAGTCGGCCTCATCCCGGAATACGCCTCGCGCTACCCCCACGAATTCTCGGGCGGCCAGCGCCAGAGGATCGGCATCGCCCGCGCCCTCGTCATGAACCCGAAGGTGCTCATCTGCGACGAGCCGATCAGCGCCCTCGACGTCTCGATCCGCGCGCAGGTCCTGAACCTCCTCAACGAGGTCAAGGAGAAGATGGGCCTCACGATGCTCTTCATCGCCCACGACCTCTCCGTCGTCAAGTATTTCTGCGACCGCATCGCCGTCATGTATTTCGGCGACATGGTCGAGCTCGCGAGCTCGGACGAGCTCTTCGCCCGCCCGCTCCACCCCTACACGGAAGCGCTCTTGAGCGCCATCCCGAAGCCGGACCCCGAAAGCGAGAAGAACCGCGTCCGCAAGGTCTATCGCCCTTCCCCGCGCAAAGCCGGGGAGAAGCCGACCTTCCGCGAGGTGTTCCCGGGCCACTTCGTCCTTTGCACGGATGAGGAAGAGGCCGCCATCAAGGCCAAATACGCCGAAAAGGAGGAGAAATGATGAAAAGGAAAACCCGTTTCGACTGGATCTGCATCATCCTCGGCATCGGCATCGTCCTTTGCCTTGTCGGCTTCCTCTATTACGGCCTCGCCCTCGGGGATCCCGAGAAATTCAATTGGCGCCGCGATTATCTCAACGGCGAGGCGATGGATGCCTACCTCCACACGGGGGACATGGTCATCGCCGTCACCTTCTTCGGCCTCATCCTCGGGAGCATGGCCTTCCTGCTCCTGGATTTGCTGCTGCGCAAGAAGGCGAGCCACATCGCCGCGGTGCTGCTTGCCTGCGCCGTCTCGCTTGCCTACTGCATCGCCATGGGGGCGTATCGCTTCTTCCTTGGCTCCGTGAACGTCATCGTCGGCTTGCTCTACATGGCCGCGGCCGTCGCGATCATCGGCAGCGCCTTCCTCTTCTTCAAAAAGACGATGGACGGGGACAACCTCACCGCCTATTGGGCGTTCTTCGCCGCCGCCGCGATCTTCCTCGTCTTCGGCGGGGCAGGGGACAAATCGTTCTCCATCCTGAACGCCTATTCCCAT
>JAEDJP010000037.1 GCA_016296285.1 Bacilli bacterium | reverse complement strand
ACAACAACACCTGCAAAAAGAAGAAGGAGAAATACATTCAGGAATTGACGGAAGAGGAAAGGGCGACATTGGGCTTCGATATATTGTAGAGGCCAAGGGTGGGCGCGGAATCGAAAACACAAACTTTCTTGCAAGTCTCCGTTCCTTGCCTTCGACGGGCATGAGCTTGAAGCGATCGTCCATGTTCTTCCTGCCCCAGTTGGAGATGGAGAGGAGCTCGGAGCAGCCGCCGCCGACGATGTACCAATCGGTGTTCGGGACGTATTCCAGGGTGAAGGTGGGATCGTAAGTGACGACGCAGACCCTGGTCTCGAGGGAATAGGTGAAGGTGTAGGTGCCGTTCGCGCCGGTCTGGAAGTTACTGTCTTTCGCCTTGTCGCCGAGAATGAATTCGGTCGAGTTCTCGACGTCGACTTGCCCGTATTTGATGGTGACGGGTCCGAGGCCGTCGGCGATGTTATCCCCATTTAGGGAGTAGAAGATGAATTCGTCGTAATCGAAGAACTCGTGGGTGTAGGTGTAGGTCTTGGTCGCGGGATCGTAGTCCATCTTGTATTCGGGCTCGACGATGTGCTGCCAACCGGTGATCAGGTTGCCCTTGACGTAGAGGTCATAGACCTTGTCGGCCTTCTCGATGACGTCTCCGTTGCGGACCCAGGTAATCTTGTCGAAGTCGTTGTAGTTGAAGCACTCGCGATTATCCTCGCTGTAATAGGGATCCTCGGTGTCGTAGAAGTTGTCGCCCGGATGGGTCGTCAAGGTAAGTGTGTAGTTGCCCGAGACGAGGACGCCGATGTTGCATTTGCGGGTTTCGGTGTTGAGGTGGGAGGCCTTGATCTCGAAGTATTCGGTGCCGTCTAAGGACGTGGAATCGAGATATCCGCCGCCTCTTTGGTTGCTCCAGTTCGAATCGATCGCGAACTGGAATTCGTCACCGACCTCGAGGTCGAGGGTGATGGTGTACTCGTTGACGTTCTGCTTGTCCGAGCGGGTGAGCATGTGCTCTTCCTCGATGTTCTTGCCAAAGGCCGAGGTCGAGAGGACCTTGCTGGTCCCGTTGCCAACGATGGCCCAAGGACGGGCGTCTTCCACGTAATTGGTGGATTGGAAAAGCGCGTACACGGGCGTGTCCTTGTAGACCGGGGCGAAGTCATAGGCGAATTTGTAGTTCGGAGTTGCGTACCAATCAACGAACTCAAACCCTTCCTTGACCGGCGTCCAGTCCGTCGCGGATTCCCCTTCCTTGACCGTCTCCGTCTTCAAAACGGTTTCGTTGTCGTAGAAGGTGACGTCGTACGTCTTCTCGTCTTTCGCGCATGACGTGGCCACCATCGTGCTGGCCACGGCGATTGCGCAAACGAATATTTTGGCGATTGCTTTCATAATTCCTCCTGCTTAATCGCTTAAGGTAATTTCATTCTATCCCGCTCTTTTTTAGTGTCAACACCTTTTGATACCGCTTACATAGCCGATTTTTAACGTTTTGATACTAATTTTTCTACTTAATTTACTTAAATTTTTAACTTGAAGAATCCGGTTCTTTTTGCTAATGTTTTCAGGAGAAGTACGAAAGCGAGGCATTTTCATGGCAAGAGTAACTTTGGCGGATATCGCGAGGGAGGTCGGGTGCTCCACGGCGACCGTTTCCTATGTCCTGAACAACGATCCGCGCCAAAAGATCAACGAAAAGACGAGGATGAAAATCATCCAGGTTTCATCCATCCTGGGCTATCAGAAGAACGCGTTCGCGAGCGGCCTCGCGGATGGCAAGTCAAACAGCATCGGTCTCTACGTCGGCCGCTGCGGGTTTCCTTTGGGAATCGCGGACAAAATGGCGTTTGTTTCCCAGCTCGTCAAGGCCTTGGCCCTCAACGGATACCGCACCGTCCTTTTCACGGATTCGATCAGCATGGAGATCCAGTTCGTCGACGCGATTCTTTGCATCGATTTCGACGAAGGCGACTTCGATGCCGTGTGCAAGAGCAATTTCATTCCCGTCCTCGGCGTCGATACCCACGTCCACGAGCCATGGACGTTCGAAATCAGCTCGGATTTCGCGGGAATCGGGGAGCGTTTCTTCCTGCAAGACTACGTTTTGCTTTGCCATGAGAGGAATTCGAAACGGCTGAAGGAAGAGATCCGGGAGGCGAACCCGAACGTGCATTTCGTTTCCTCCTTCGCCCAGCTCGACATGCTGGAAGAAACCCTTCAAGGGAAAAAAGTAATTGTCGAGGGGGAATCCATGTACGATTACTTAAGAAACAAGAACGCGAACTTTATCAAATGCGTGGTGGATCGCGAGAAAAAAATTAACAAAATCGTCACGTGCCTCAAACTGGCCATCGAGCATGCGGAGGCCGAGAACCACGTGTTCAAGATGAGCTGAGGGCCCGCCGGCGGTACCCGCATCTTTCCAAACGCATTGGGAAAGCGGTAAACTAAGGCCCGTATGAGACTCCTCTTCATCCGCCACGCAGACCCGGACTACGCCCGGGATTCCCTCACGCCCCGCGGGGAAGAAGAGGCTCTCGCCCTCGCGGAAACTTTGGCGGACGAGAAGATCGACGCCGTCTTTTGTTCGCCTCTAGGACGGGCCAAGCGCACGATGGAGGTCGGTTTTTCCCTCCGCGCGGACCAGCTGCCCGTCAAGATTCTCCCCTGGCTTCGGGAATTCGACGCGGTCACCCCGCATCCCCCGCAGCAACGGGCTTGGGATTTCTTGCCCGAGGATATCGCCCGATACGGGGAAGACGCCTATTCCCTCGAAGATTACGTCAAGGCCGTAACCCCTTATCGCGATTCTACGGATTTCATCGCGAAAAGGGACGAGGCTTTCGCGGGCCTTGACGCCCTTTTGGCAGAATACGGCTACCAAAAGGACGGCCTTCTTTACCGCGTCGCCGCGAGCAACGACCGCACGCTCGTGTTCTTTTGCCACTTCGGGATCGAGGCCTTGCTGCTTTCCCGCCTCGTGAACGCCCCGCCCCTCGTGTTCTTCCAAGGGACCTGCGCCTCCCCGTCCTCCATCACGGAGGTTTATACGGAAGAACGCCGCCAAGGGATCGCTTCCTTCCGCATCCTCCATTTCGGGGAAACCGCGCACCTCCGGAAGAAAGGCTTGGAAGATTCGTTTGCCGCCCGGTTCTCGGAAACCTTCGACGACCCGAGGCGCCACGACTAAATTCGGTACCGATATAAGGAGATATCAACATGGTAGACAAAATCTGGAGACCCATCAAAGCCGTCCTTTGGACCGTGGCCGCGATCCTCATCCTCGTGTTCCGGGAAGAGGTCGTCTTGCTGCTCAATGACCTCGTCGGCGGCATCATGGTCGCTTACGGCCTCGAGACGGTCGTTCTCCACCTCGTGAAGAAGAAGTCCTTCAAGAAGGAGAACCGCTTCTTCTGGGGCCTCATCGAGATCGCGATCGGCATCACCCTCATCTTCCTCGTCGACCTTGGCGATCCCGAGGGCATCCCCTACGCGACCGTCTGCGTCGTCTGGGCCGTTTGGAGCATGCTGCGCGAAGCTTTGGAAATCGAGGAAGGGATCCGCGATATCCTCCATAAGGAACCCGCCCTCCTCTCCCTTGCCGAATCTCTCGTCGCGATTGTCTTCTCCGTCCTCCTCCTTCTCCAGCCGGGCGAGCACCACGCGATGACCCACGTCATCCTCCTCTTCGTCGAGCTCCTCACGACCGGGGTCATCTTCCCCTATGGCCGCGTCCTCATCCATCGCTTGAAGGTCAAGCACGGAACAGCCGTCGAGGAAGAAGAATAAAGGACCCACGCATTTCTTTTCCGGGGTTTTCCCCGGTTTTTTTCTTGCATGAAAAAGCGGCCCGTCGAGGGGCCGCGAAGGGAAGAAGGGAACTATTCCCCGAGGGGGGTGGCCTCGATCGCCGCGGCGACCTTCTCGACGAGGTGCTCCCTGGCGTAAGTCATGACTTCCTCGAGGGCGCTTGCGAAGTTGAGGGCCTTGGATTTGCCGTGGCATTTCACGACGAGCTTCTTGCACCCAAGGAGCGGGGCGCAGGAATCGTTCGCGTACTTGAAGGGTTTCTTGACGTTGCCGAGGGCCTTGAGCTGGAAAAGGGCCCCGATCTTGCGCCACCAAGTCCCGGAAACGGCTTCTTTGAAGAGGTCGCTCACGAAATAGGCACCCCCTTCGAGGGATTTGACGAACACGTTGCCAGCGAACCCGTCCGAGACGACGAGATCGCAGATGCCATCGAGCACCTTGTCGCCCTCGATGTTGCCGATGAAGTTGAGGGAGGGATCATCCCTAAGCAAGGGGAACACCGTCTTGGTGAGCTCGTTTCCTTTGCCTTCCTCCATCCCGACGGACAGGAGGCCGATGCGGGGTTTCTCGATGCCGAGGACCTTGAGGTATTCGTTGGCCATCTTCGCGAACTGGACGAGGTATTCGGGCTTGCAGTCCATGTTCGCCCCGGCGTCCGTGAGGCGGACGAGGCCGCCGCTTTTGGTCGGGAGGGTCGCAAGGAGCGCGGGACGCTTGACCCCGGGGATCCTGCCGATTTTGAAGATGCAACCGGACAGCATCGCGCCCGTCGGCCCGGCACCCAAAAACGCATCCACGTCCTCCCTATCTTTCAAGGTTTGGAACGCGAGGGCCATGGAGCAATTCGGCTTGGTGCGCAAAAAGTTCGCGGGATGATCCGTGTTGAGGACCGCTTCCTCGGCGTGGACGATCTCGTAACGGGATTCCTCGATCCCGGCTTTTTGGAACGCCTCCTCGATCGTGGGTTTCGGGCCCACGAGGATGAGTTGCAGGTCCGCGTTTTTCTTGAGCGCGGCAATCGCCCCTTCGATCGGGGCTGCGGGGGCGGCGTCGCCGCCAAGGACATCGAGGATGATTTTCATATCGTTTCTCCGTTAAGGGAATCATACCGCTTTCTTCTCGCCCGAAAAAGAACTCGTATCGATTACTAGTTCCCTAGACCCCGAAAACCTCTTGCAAGTTTTCGCATCCGCTCGTATAAAGAAGGAACGACATGGAAAGAAGAAGGAAGATTGAGAACCTCGTTCTCCTCGTGGTCGGGGCCATCATGGTCCTCGCGGCGGTCTTTTCGATGATCCTGCGCCCAGAAGCGCTCACGTGTTTCTATGGCGCCGATGTCATCCTTTTTGGGGCTGGGACGATTTGGATTGGCCTCTTCCGCGATGCGTCTTTCTTAAAACTATCGGAAGAAAAGAAGAAGCGCTTTGCCTATCTTTGGGGTGGCTTTCTCTTCTCCCTAGGATTCCTCGGGTTTTTGTTTCTCGAACGGTACGCGAATTCCTCCATGCAGGATCTTGTCCCCCCATCGCAATCCTCCTCTTTTGGGGAGACGAATTCGATTTATGTCTTCCTTGGGTCCTTGCTCCTTGCGAGCTATCTTGTCTTTGGGCTTTTCAAAAACAACCGTTACGAAGAGGAAGACGCGCTGCATTTCCGCCGAATTCTAAGGAACGCCCCCTTTCTTTTGCTCATTCTTCTTGGCGTTACGGCCTTTGCCCTTGCCCAGGATGATCTCTCCCTCTATGGCATCGTCCTCGCCTATCTTTGGATTCCCTTGCTCGTCTTCTTGATCGCCGCCCTCCTCCGATTGTTCCTTTCCCGCTTCCGCGCCGTTAAGGTCGTGAGCGGTTTCCTCCTCCTTTCTTGCCTTGTTTCCTTTGTCGTTTTCGGCTTCCTCCTCTAGCGCCTTCCTTTATAAAGGAATTGTGGTAGAATCCTTGCCATGGGAAATCGCGATCCTAGAGAATTACTGAACCATTGTCAGAACAACGAAATTGAAATCTTGACCTCGAAAGAGTGCCACTGCCTTTTCTGCGGCTCTTCCTTCCCCGCGAAGGACGTCCACGATTGGACGGACGGAGGGACCGCAGGCAGCGCCCTTTGCCCCGTCTGCGGCATGCCCGCGATCTACGCGGATTCCGCCGGCCCCGCCCCTTCCTATGGCGAAACCGACGCTTGCCGAAACGAAATGCTGAAAGACCCCTCTGAAGATTCGGAATTTTCCCTCCGCACGTTCGCGATGAACTATCTCGCCGGAAAGTTCGCCAAGGATTCCAAAGACAATCCCAATCTCATGGTCGCCGGTCTTTCCGCCATGAACTATCTTCTTCGGACAAAGGACCTGGAATTCCTCAAATTCTATACTTTCGTCGAATTCATGGGCGCGGAAGACGCGGGAACCCGCAGGAGATGCATCGACACCCTTTACCTCAAGGATTTCGCCTTGGACCCGATTGCCATTCGAAGCCGGGCCTATTTCGAGCTTGTCGCTCTTGAAGATTTTGAGGATCCCATCGA
This sequence comes from Bacilli bacterium, assembly GCA_016296285.1. Lineage (GTDB taxonomy): Bacteria > Bacillota_I > Bacilli_A > RFN20 > CAG-826 > Alloenteromonas. Next base: position 4,407 of record JAEDJP010000037.1, on the reverse strand, counting down.
CCCGAAAGCGATATTCGAAGGTTTCTCCCGCGCCTTGGCGCTCGGAGATGTCGCCTCCGCCGCGGGCCTCGCGAATTGCTATCTTGAAGGAATCGGGGTCAAGAAAGACCACGACATCGCCTTCCAGATCCTTTGCACCCACTACGCGGATGCTTACGAGGATTTCTTAAGAAATCGCATGGATGGGGTGCCTACCTTGGCCTATTTCGCCTCCTTCATCGCGAGCTGCTATGACAAGGGATATGGCGTCGCGAAAGTCAAGGACACCGCCCTGCGTTTCTACCTTATCGCGCGTTTCGCCCTCCGCCATTTCGAGAAATGCCCCTTCATCCTCCCTGGCATCTTCGACCCGAATCAACTCATCGAGCGGGCGATCCACCGCTTGAGCAAAAGCCTCAAGTTCGAAGGAAAGGGCAAGGAAGTCGAGCTCGATGAATACACGTTCTTCGACACGTTCTACGATGCCGCCTATTTCGATCTCGCCCGTCTCAAGGTCAAAGTGGATTCCTTCGATCCCATCACCCATACCTTGATGCTTCGCACGAAGATCATCCGCCCCGTCATCGCGGTCGACATCAACAATCGGCAAGCCGACGTCCTGCAAGGGGAATGTGTCTGGACCTTCCACGACGTCCTCTCCGTCTCCGGGGATGGCGGCAACGCGGATCTCATCCAATTCATCGGCGAGAACGAGATCGCGTTCAGCTTCGCCGGCCCGACGAATGATGAGAACGTCCTGAATATCCGCTTCCTGCCGGAAGAAGACCGCGAAACCTCTTATGAAAACGAATAAGCCCCTCAACTCCCTGTCCTTTTTGAAGCCCTATCTCTTCAAGGTGTTCCTCGCTCCAACCCTTAAGGTGATTGAGTGTATCACGGAACTCGCAGTGCCCTTTTTGGTGCGCGCGGTCATCGACCAGGGCTTGACGGAGCCTCTCCCCGGGACGGATTACGGCACCCATTATGGGGATCATGGTTTCGTATTCCTTCTTGTCGGCCTGATCTTCGCCTTCGCGGTCGTCGGCTTTTCTTGCACGATGGTCTCCCAATACCTTGCTGCGAAAGTGTCGACGGAATACGCCTATTCCTTGAAGCAAAGCCTCTACACCAAAATCGCCCGTTCAAGCGCATCGACCCTCGATCGCTTCGGCAAAGGCAAGACGCTTAACCTCATCACCGTGGATGCCTATTCCCTCCAAGTCGGGGTCCAACTCTTCATGCGCCTGATGGTCCGCGCTCCGTTCCTGGTCTTGGGATCTGTCCTCGCGGCTTTCTTGATCCACCCCTATGCCGGCATCGCGATCCTTTGCGCCTTGTTGCTATGCGCCCTTGTCATCTTCCTCGTCCTTCGCATCACCCCGAAACGCTACGCGGCCCTCAACCGCGAGCTCGATGCGATCTCGACGCTCGGAGACGGAGCAACAAGCGGGGGCAGGGTCGTCCGCGCCTTCAACAAGCAAGAAAGCGAGAAAGCCAAATTCGAGAAAGAAAGCGACAAATACTGCCACATGGCGGTCGGGATTCAGAAAATCAACGCCTTCATCAACCCCCTCACCTTCGCCTTCGTGAACCTCGCGGTCGTCGCGATCCTCTACCTCGGTTCCTTCGCCTATCCCCAAAGCGGCTTAAGCATTGGCTCGATCGTCGCGCTGATCTCGTTCCTCACGCAATCGCTTGCCGCGTTGCTTCAATTCACGCGCCTCGTCACGAGCATGTCGAAGGCCTTCGCCTCGAAAGGCCGCGTCGATGCCTTCCTCGCTTATGAAGAGCCCGTGAAGGAAGGAACCTTGGAAGGAAAAGGAAAAGAAGGGGCCCACCTCATCGAATTCAAGGATGTCGCTTTGTCTTTCGGCGGAGAAAAGGACGCCGTTGAAGGCATCGACCTCGTCGTCGAGGAAGGGCAATCGATCGGCATCATCGGCGGCACCGGTTCCGGCAAGAGCACGATCCTCTCCCTTCTGGAACGTTTCTATGATCCGACAAGCGGCGAGATTTTCTATCGCGGGGAGAACCTCAAGAATTGGAAATTCTCCGCGTTCCGTGACGAGATCGCCCTCGTTTCCCAAAAACCCCAGATCTTCGAGGGAACCCTTCGGGACAATCTCCTCCTCGGCAACCCATCCGCGAGCGAAGAAGAAATCCGGCAAGCGATCGAGGATTCCCTTTGCAGCGAATATTTCTCCCACTATTTCGATGGTCTCGACCATCCCGTCGAAGAAAACGGCGCGAACCTTTCCGGCGGGCAGAAGCAACGCCTTCTCCTCGCTCGCGCCTTGCTGGCCCATCGCCCGATTCTCGTCCTTGATGACGCGACGAGCGCCCTCGATTACAAGAGCGATTTGCTCGTGAGGCAAAACATCAAGAAACGGGCGAACCTCACGACGATTCTCGTGTCTCAGCGCGCGACCTCCATCAAGGATTGCGACGAAATTTATGTCCTTGACGCAGGGCGCATCGTCGGGAAGGGGAAGCATGAGGAACTTCTCGCCTCCTGCCCGGTATATCGCGAGATCTTTGAAGCCCAGGTGAATGCAAAATGAAGAACCTAAAGACCTTGAAGCGTTACCTGAAGGGCTCGCTCCCCTTCGTCATCTTCTCCTTCGTCTTCGCTCTTCTAAGCGTTTCCGCGAAGATGGCCGTCCCTTTTCTCACGGGCAAGGTCGTCGATATCCTCCGCGATGCCCGCGGGGTTTTTCTCGAGGAAACCCTTCAAAGCATCGGCACCTATCTCATCGTGATCCTCCTTTTCTTGCTCCTTGGCGCCTTGTTCCGTTATTTCTTCGATTACCTGACTGCCCTCGCTGGTCAACGGCTCGTCAAGAAGATGCGGGACGACGTTTATTCTTCCCTTCTCGAAGTCCCCGTTTCCTATCTCGATTCCCATACCCATGGCGACCTGCTCCTTCGCCTCACGAACGATATCGAGAACGTTCAGACCGGCCTCGTGACCGGGATCGGTGCCCTTTATGAAGGCATCGTCCAGATCCTCATCACGATCGCGTTCATGTTCTCCCTCCATTGGACCCTTTCCCTCGTCGTCATCCTCCTTACCCCGATCTCGATCCTCGTGAGCCGTTTCATCTCCTCCCATAACGCGAGCTATTTCAAAAAGCAAAACGAGAAGATGGGAGAGATCACGGCGTTCTCCCTCGAAAGCATCCAAAACGTCGAGGCTTTGCAATCGTATGGCCTAGAAGCGAAAAAGGATGAAGCTTTCGCGAAGAAAAACCTCGAGGCGAAGAACGCTTCCTTCAAGGCGACCTTCGCGGCTTGCTGGATCAACCCTTGCACCCGCCTCGTGAACAACACGATCTACGGGGCGGTCATCCTCCTTGGCGTCTATCTCCTTCTCGCTTCTCCTTCTTGGACCGGCATGGCCTTCACCGTCGGAGGGTTAAGCGCCTTTCTCACCTATTCCTACCAGTACATGACCCCCTTCAACGAGATCGCCGACGCGATGGGAGACGTCCTCGTCGCCTCCGCTTCCCTCTCCCGCGTGAACGAGGTGATCGACGCGGAAAAGGACGTCGACGCAGGCTCGACTCCCCTCGGGGAGAAAGTCCTCGCCCTCGAGGCCAAGGACATCACCTTCGGGTACGATTCCTCGAGGAACATCATCTCGGATTTCTCGATCGACATCCGCCCCGGCCACAAGATCGCCCTCGTCGGCACGACCGGATGCGGCAAGACCACGATCATCAACCTCCTCATGCGTTTCTACGATCCGCAGGAAGGCGGGTTCTATTTTAATGGCATCCAAACGACGGACATCGCGAAGAAGGAAATGCGTTCCCATATCGGCATGGTCCTGCAGGACACGTGGCTCGCGAAAGCCTCCATCGCCGAGAACATCGCTTTCGGCAAGGAAGGCGCGAGCATGGAAGAGATCGTCCAAGCCGCGAAAAAGGCCCATGCGGATGATTTCATCCGCCAATTACCGGAAGGCTATGACACCATCGTCTCGAACGCGACCGGCCTATCAACCGGCCAAAAACAGTTGCTCTGCGTCGCCCGCATCCTCCTCGTACAGCCCGAGATCGTCTTGCTTGACGAAGCGACCTCGAACATCGACCTCCGCACGGAACTCCTCCTAAGCGGCGCCTTCGACGAGCTCATGAAGGGCAAGACGTCCATCGTCGTCGCCCATCGCCTTTCCACGATCAAGAACGCGGATTTGATCCTCGTCATGAACGGGGGAAGGATCCAGGAACAAGGCAACTTCGAGGAGCTCATGGAAAAAGACGGGCTCTTCGCCGAACTCTATCGTTCCCAGCTCGCCTGACTTACCAACGGATATTCTGGCAAAGGCCTTCTTTCACGAAGGGGCGGACGTACCACGCCCGCCCTTTTTCTTCGTGATGGAACAAGTAGCCGTTTTTGAGCAAAAACTCGTTTGCCACGAGGTTC
>JAEDJP010000165.1 GCA_016296285.1 Bacilli bacterium | reverse complement strand
CCAAACATCTCCCTGAACTTGGCCTTGAGCATTTCGTCGGTAGCGGCGATCAGCTTCTTGTACGATTCTTTGAGATCGTTGGCCGCCCACAACAATTCCGCGAGCTCGCGCTGCTTCTCAATCGGCGGAAGGTCGAACTCACATTCCTTGAGCGTCTTCCAGTTAATCGTGGGCGATAATCCTCCAACCGAAATTCGAACCGCCTCATTCATGAACTGATCTGACGCGATAAAGAACGGAAAGAATCGCGAATCAACGACATCCGTTTTAGGGCGCAAGACCATACCATGAGCCGAAAAGATGCCATCAAATGGAGCAACGGCAACCTTACGCTGATAGGCTCGACGCTTGCCAAAGAGAACATCTCCCTTCTTCATGACCAACTTATCGCCAACAGGTGCAACATCGCCACCCCATCGAGAAACGATAAATGTACCGGGATCAAGATGCTCCAATCCAATATATGTGGAGACATCCTCTGGCGTTGGTTTCTTTTTCTCAACGCTATTAAAGGCTATGTTTTCAAATCTCACCTTCTGCGTCTTCCCATAATCGAACCTTCCTATTTCCGGCTTCATCCGATCACGGTCAATTTCACAGACAGGAAGCCCACTGATAGCATTGCCGAAAGCTTGCATCATGTCTTCCGCATCTTCGGAGGAAAGTGCGAAGTCAATGAGCGCATCTTCAAGCGAAGTCGCTTCCTTTTGATTTGCCGCGGCAACATGGGCGTAGAGGGAAATCGCAAGACTGTCATTCTTCGCGGCAATCTCTTCGCGCGTTGCAACGGCGCTGAAGATTCCATCGCTTGTTCGCGCGGCATATGTCGAAAGAATCTTCTCGATATGCGTCGACTCAAGACGGCTTTCCGCGTTCTTACGCGTCACTTCATTGACCGCATTGATAAAGAGAACCTTCCCCTTCTGCTCTGCCGGCTTCGCTGCGCGGCAAATCATAACGCACGCTTCCATCGGGGAATTGTAGAAGAGATTCGGCGCGAGGCCAATCACGCACTCAAGCAAATCGGAATCAAGAAGCGCCTTACGAATTTCTCGCTCTTCTTCTCGAAACAGCACCCCATGCGGCAAAAGGATCGCACAGCGTCCTGTTTTCGGGTCCATTGACTTGAGGATATGCTGGATAAAGGCGTAGTCGGCGCGGCCTTGGGGCGGGGTGCCGAGGAAGTTGCGTCCATAGGGATCGTTCGAGAAAAGCTCACGATTCCACTGCTTGATTGAGTACGGCGGATTGGCAAGGACAACATCGAATGTCTTGAGCTGACCCGCGTTGAGAAAGCCGGGGCGAAGAAGCGTATCGTCGTTGATGATGCGAAACTCCTCGACGCCGTGGAGAAAGAGATTCATGCGGGCAACGGACGAAGTAAGCGCGTTCTGCTCCTGTCCATAGGCCTTGATCTCGCGCCAGTTCTCGTTCTTCGCCTTGCATCGCGCGATGCACGAAATGAGCATGCCGCCCGTGCCGCACGTCGGATCGTAAATCGACTCGCCGCTCTTCGGCTCCAGAATCTCGGCCATCAACTCGACGACCGTACGATTCGTGTAGAACTCCTGCGCCGTATTGCCCGCATCATCGGCGAACTTGCCGACGAGATACTCGTATGCTTGCCCCATTTCATCGGCAGGACAAGACGCAATCGAGAGGTCGAGCTTTGAGAAATGTTCGATCAGCTCGGAAAGCGTCCGATCGGGAAGGAGGTTCTTATTCGTCCAATGGTCGCGCTTCCCGAAGATGCCTTGAAGTCCTTCAACGACGCGATCCCCGACGACCTTGCTCGGGTTCGCCTGTTCGATGCGCGTCCACGCCGTCACCAGCGCTTGCCCGACATTCTCCGTCACTTCACGAATGTCATTCCAAAGACATCCTTCCGGAATCTCGAAGGTATAGTTCTCGCGGTCCGCGGCGAATTCCTCATCCCCTCCCGAAAGTTCGAGCGCCTTACGGTACTCTTCAAGATGCACGTCACTGATACGCTTGAAGAAGACGAGCGGGAAGATATATTCCTTGTAGCCGGTCGCGTTGATTTTACCACGAAGAAGAACCGCCGCGCCCCAAAGAAGCGACTTCAATTCATCAAGA
>JAEDJP010000164.1 GCA_016296285.1 Bacilli bacterium | reverse complement strand
GTCCACCCTCGAGGACGTGGACGCGCATGGAAAGACCCTCATGAAGGAGATTCTCAACGACATGGAGTGCTTCATCCTCGACTGCGGCTCCGAGATCTACTCCTGGGTGCCCCTCAAGGTCAAGACAAAGTACAAAAACGAGACTGTCAGGGTGGCAGAGGAGATGGCCGCGAAGCGCAGGGAGGGCGGCGACAACGCCCAGTGGGTCGCGCCCGTCTACAACGAGTGGGCCGGGAACGAGCAGGTCATGTTCCGCGAGCGCTTCTTCGACTGGAACACCGTGGCCATCGGCGTGTCTGCGGGCCCCGCCGTAAAGTTCGCGAAGAAAGAGCTCCCGAGCGACTACTTTGATGTCGACGTCGCCGCCCTCTACAACAACCAGTCGCTGAAGGTACCCGAGGACAAGAAGCTCGAGGCCATGGTCGACTCCACCGTGACCAACACCGAGGACGAAAAGATCACGATCTTCATCGTGGAGGAGTTCAAGCGCATCCCCATCCCCCCGGAGGACTTTGGGCACTTCTACTCGGGCGAGACCTACGTGGTCCTCTACCAGTACGTCTGGAAGAACAAGGACTGCCACATCATCTACTTCTGGCAGGGCAAGAACAGCACCGTCCTCGGCAAGGGGACCTCCGCCGCGCTCACAAAGGAGCTCGACGACATCTTGAAGCTCGACGCGTGCATGTCCCTCGAGGTCCGCGTGACCCAGGGCAAGGAGCCCCAGCACTTCATCAACCTCTTTGGCGGCAAGTTTGTGGTGCACCAGGGCATGGACCCCCACTCCAGCGTGGGCAAGCCCCTCGACACGACCGTGCCTCGCATGTACCACGTGGAGAAGAAGCGCCTGAGCTACCACCTGTCGGCGGTCCAGACAAAGGAGGTTTCTTCCCGCACCCTAAACTCGTGGAACACCTTTGTCCTTGCGGTCCCCGCTGTGGAACCTAAGGAAGAAGAAGAAAAGAAGGAAACCGAAGTCGTCGAAGAGAAGAAAGAAGTTGTTGAAGAGAAGAAGGAAGCCGAAGTTTCTGTGGAGAAAAAAGAAGAAGAAAAGAAAGAGGAAAAGAAGAAAGAAGCCGAAGCTATCGAGGAGAAAAAGGAAGAGGAAAAGAAAGAAGAAGTTGTTGAGGAGAAGAAAGAAGCCGAAATCGTCGAAGAAAAGAAAGAAAACGAAGCGGTTTCCTCACCTTTCAACAAGGCAGAGGGGTACGCATATGTTTGGGTCGGTCGCCTCTCGAATGAGGAGGAACAGAAGTACGGTCTTTCCATCGTGGAGAGGCTGAAGGGCATCATGAAAGTAAAGGACGCGATCCTCGTCAAGGAGGGCGAGGAGCCCGCGGAGTTCTGGGCCGACATCGGCGGGAAGTTCGAGTACCCCACCCAGGCGTTCACCACCCGCTACTACCCCCGCTTCTACCACTGCACCGTCTCTTCCGGCAAGTACAAGATCGAAGAGGTCGTGAACTTCACCCAGGAGGACCTCGAGCAGAACATGGCCGTGATCTTTGACGTTTACTACGCGATCTACGTCTGGATCGGGTCGAAGGCGCACCAGCTCCTCAAGAGGCACACCTTTGTGACAGCGCAGAAGTACCTCGAGTACGCGGCCTCCGTCGACAAGCGCCCCGAAAGCACGCCCATCCTGAGGGTCCAGGAGAGCGAGGAGCCTATGGTGTTCTCTGTGTACTTCCAGGGGTGGCAGATGAGGCCTGTGAAGAAGGGCCTCCCTATCCCCGTCCAGACGTACAGCAACGGCTTAGTCTCTGCGGAGGACATCCTCAAGGACTACAACAGGAAGTACACGTACGACGACCTCGTGAACAAGCGGTACCCGCCGGGTCTGGACGAGACCGCGCTGGAAAACTACCTCGACGACGCGGAGTTTGAGAGCGTGTTCAAGTGCAGCAGAGAGGCGTTCAACAAACTATCGTCCTGGCAGAAGAAAGCCCTCAAGCAGAAGTACAAGCTGTTCTAATTCATTGCCATTACGAACATATACGAGGGCATGCCTTTCCTTCACTTTGTGCTTAGATTTATTGCTCATCAGCGTATCCTTTACACATATTTATTTGGTTTGTTCCAAGATGAATGACTTTTTTTTTA
>JAEDJP010000163.1 GCA_016296285.1 Bacilli bacterium | reverse complement strand
GCCCGCCGCAAAAAGTGGTAATCCATCGATAGTATCAAAAAGAGAGGCAACCGGTCGGTTGCCTTTTCCTACAATTAGAGCCGAGGATGTGATCTCCCTCTAGAAAGAATCCATATCAAGGGTATTATCCCCCTTGGATTCCCGGAGAGAGGCCATGGCCTCGGCTTTCCCTTTATAGGCATATAAAGGGGACGGCGGATCAGCGCGACGGCCTTTTTGAGCCTTCAGCTCGGACGAAAAAATGCGCGGTCCGCGCCTTTGGAGGAGCGCGTTTAACCCTAATGCGAAACATCCTGTTATCGCGAGTACATCTTGGGAAAAAGCGACGCCAACGGACGAACGCGGATCACGGGAAGGGTCCAAATGCCGGAAAGGAAGGTCTATTGACATGATAGACAAGGAAGCGCCGATACTGGCGTTCGACGTGTCGAAGGGAAGCAGCCATTGCCAAGGCTACCTCTCGTTCGGCAAACCGTCGTCCAAGCCGACAAAAGCGGCGCACAGCAGAAGCGGCATGGCGGCCGCGGAGGGGATCTCCGAAACGCTTGAGCGGAAGACGGGAAGGAAGCCCAAGGTGGTCATGGAATCCACCGGCGTCTACTCGAAGCCCGTGATCAGGTGGGCGGAATCGCTGGGGCTGGAGGTTTACCTCGTATCGCCCCTGGAATCGGCGAAGGTGAGGAAGAGCAGGGTCAGGCCGACGAAGACGGACGCCCTGGACTGCGGCGTCATCGCCGAGGTCGCCTACACCAGAAGCCTGAGGAGGGCCACTCCCAAATCCTCCCTTTATTCCCAACTGTATTCGCTCTCCAGAAGGAGGGCCGCGATCGCAGAGAGGCTGGTCGCGTCGAAGAACCAATACAGGAAAAGCCTCGACGCCGTCTGGCCTTTGTTCGACGAGGCCTGCGATCCGTTCTCCGGGTACGCGATGTGGGCGGTCGGGAAATACAGGCATCCGGAAGCGCTCACGAAGGCGAAGGAGGGATCGGTCGAAAAGGCGCTTGAGAAAGCCAAAATAAGGACCGGCGCGATATCCAAAGCGGCGATAGCGTCAAAGCTGATCGCCTACGCGAAGGAAGCCATGAGCGGATGCTCCCCGAATGACGGCGAAGTCGATGCCCTCATGTCTGCCTTGTCGGACGTCAAGCGGGACATGAAGGCGTTGGGCGAGGCGACCGAAAAGCTGATCGCCTTGGCCAAGGAGCTCCCCCATTTCGCCCTCATCGCCTCGATCGACGGGGCGGGCGACGCGTTGGCGGCGTTGCTTTGCGCGGAGATAGGGGAGCCGTCGAGGTTCTCGTGCCGAAACGGCATCGTCGCATACGCGGGGCTCGATCCGACCATATTGCAGTCGGGCCGGAACGACGGCCTGCATTACTCCATAACGCGGAAAGGCAATGCGTTCCTCAGGAAATACCTCTACCTCGCCGTGGAGAACATGATCATCTCCAAAGCGGACAACGCGATCACGAGGTTCTACTCCAAAAAGAAAAGCAGCGGCCTCTGCCAGAAGGCGGCTGCGACTGCGGCCTGCAGGAAGCTCCTAGTTGCCATCTGGGGAATGCTTCGCAGCGGGTCCTTATTCGAAAGATAGTTTAGCAAATCGCCAGAATTTTAAAAGGGGATTCCGCGCCCTGTTTTCGGCATGCCCTCAAAAGAGAAAGCCCAAAAGGAGAAAAAACTATTTGACAAGACTTATCCTATTTTTCGTTCGTCAATGGTTCTTGATGGCCCTTTGCCTCTCCGAGAATGAAGCGACTTTTGCCGTAATCATTCTCGTAAGTTTTCAGCAGGACATCATGATTGATATCTACCGTCGATCCGCAGGCATTGCTTGAAATCCGTGAGAAAATGATGGATTCGTTTCGTTGATTTTTTGGGGATCTCGGAAGAAGGAAAACAAAGGAAACGAATCGTTGAATCATTCAAAATCACAAGCAATCATCGTGACTTTTCGTAAATACATACGATATGCAAGGCAAGGGAAGAGACGTTTTCCCGCCATACCGATAAATTTATGTTTACTTAGATTAACAAATATCTATAATCCTTTGTGTTAATAAGACTTAACAAAGGAGAAAGCCATGGAAAACCTCATTACCTTGGATGCCTTGCGCCCCAAAGAAGCAGCAAGGGTCGTCTCGATCGATCACGA
>JAEDJP010000162.1 GCA_016296285.1 Bacilli bacterium | reverse complement strand
ATGGACATCAAAGACAAGGAATTCATCGTCTTTGTCGGCCCTTCCGGGTGTGGAAAATCCACGACCCTGCGCATGATCGCCGGCCTCGAGGCCATCACGTATGGGGAACTCATGATCGGGGATGAGGTGGTCAATGGCCTCGAACCGAAGGACCGTGACATCGCGATGGTCTTCCAAAACTACGCGCTTTACCCCCATCTCACGATTTACGAGAATCTCGCCTTCGGTCTTCGCTCGCGCAAAGTCCCGAAAGACGAAATCGACCGCAAGGTGAATGAGGTCGCCAAAACGCTCGGGATCGAGGAATACCTGCAGAAAAAGCCCAAGGAGATGTCCGGTGGCCAGCGCCAGAGAGTCGCTTTGGGCAGGGCAATCGTCCGGAAACCGAAGGTCATGTTGCTCGACGAGCCCCTCTCGAACCTCGACGCCAAGCTTCGCACGCAGATGCGCTCCGAAATCGTCAAGCTGCACCAAAAACTCGGAACCACGTTCATCTATGTCACCCATGACCAAGTCGAAGCCATGACCATGGGCACCCGCATCGTCGTCATGAAGGATGGTTTCGTGCAGCAAATCGACACCCCAAAGAATCTTTATCGCCACCCCATCAATCGCTTCGTCGCCTCCTTCATCGGTTCGCCCCAAATGAACTTCTTGACCGCTCGGCTAACCCTGAATGGAGAGAACGTCCACATTGGCTTCCTCGACGCGGAAGGTGGTTTCGACCTTCCAAGAAAAGCCCTCGCCAAGATGGTCCCCTCTTATATTGAGGAAGGGAAAGAAGTGCTGCTTGGGATCCGCGCGGAACACGTCCATCGCGCGGATGGCGGGATACCCATGAAAGTCTCCCACTTAGAGGAACTCGGCAACGAAACGCTCGTTTATGGCGACATCGATCTCCAGAATCAAAGCATCGTCGAAAGCAAGACCAAGATGATCCTCAAGGTCAGCGGTTTCCAAGAGATCGCGCCGGGGGATGTCATCCATGTCTCTTTCGAACCTGAGCAACTTCATTTCTTCGACCTCGAGACGGGCGAAGCAATCCTCCGTCGCGTGCCTGAAACCAACCGGGTCAAGGGCTTCGTGAAAGGAAGGGAATTGTCTTGCTTCGGCAAGACCTTCACCTTGCCACCTGCCATCAAGCTTCCCGATGGGCCCATCGAAGCCTGCATCCCCTTGAACGCGGTGAAAATCGGCGAAGGAGAAGACGCGGTCGTGACGTCTTCGGAAACGCTTGAGCCCGGCAAAGTCCTTTTGACCATCTCCGCGGGGGAGACGACCCTTTTCGCCCTTTCGGACAAGCCCATGAAAGGGCCGATCTCTTTGAACTTCCGCTACGCGGATCTCTCATTCCACACCGAGACAGGGGATTTAAGCGCCCTTCGTCGGCGTAATCTCTTCGAAGGCAAATTCGTCCTTCGCAAGGAAAAGATCGGGACCCTAAAGAAAGAGAATCGCTATTTCTTCTCGTTCTTGGAAATGGAATGCCCCTCTCCGCAGGAGATTACGAAGAAAATGTGCCGCGCTTACACGAATCGCGCTTTGTTCCACGAGGTTTTTGGTCTCGCATTGCTCGCGGATGCGATCTCGATTGGGACGGAAGGCGTCGAAGGGAAGGTTCTCGAGAATCTCGATTACGGGGAAGAGAAGTTTATCAAAATTCTTGTTCGTGGTTCCGAGTTCCTGGTTGCGGTGAACGAATTCCCAACGGCGACGGACGTCAAGGTCGCGCTTGACCTAACGTTCCTTTCCGTACGGGAGATGCGCCGCGATATCCAAATTATCTAAAAAGAGGGGAGAATGGTACCTGAATTCGCAGGATTATCTTCTTGATTCCCCTTGGAAATCCGTTCGTCATCTCCTCTTGAAAGGATGAAGCATTATCCTTATAATTCAAAACGCTTTCCGCAATGAAAGCGCCGAGCCCGAATGGTGGAATCGGTAGACGCGTTGGACTCAAAATCCAATGTCTGATGAGGACGTGCCGGTTCGAGTCCGGCTTCGGGCACCATTAAAGAAGAAAGTGCTTTGATACACTAAAATTAAGGTATCAAAGCTTTTTTATACCTTGGGATTTGGGTCGAACAGCGAGTTTTGGAAGCAACGTGGCGGGCTTACATCCCATTCGGATTTACAGGAAAGTTTTCTATAGGCAAGAATCCAAACGCTACGGA
>JAEDJP010000161.1 GCA_016296285.1 Bacilli bacterium | reverse complement strand
GGCTTTCCTTTACGCCGGGGAAGAAATCGGGGCAAAGCATAAGCCCGAGCTCTTCGAGAAGGACCCCGTGGACTGGAAATCGGAGGACGAAGGTATCGAACGCCTCGTCAAAGAGCTCATTCAGGAAAAGCATGGGCAAGTGGGTCTGCGCACGAGCGAAGCCATCCCCTCGAAGCCCGGGACCATCGCAATTCGCAACACCTTCGAAGGCAAGGAAGAGACAAGGACCTTCGATTTGCGGCCCTGAATCATCCCATTCTCTTGCGCATCAATTTTCTAACTAGTATAACAAGTATGATTTTTCACACAGGAGGAAAATCATGGCAAAAGATCGATGCGCGGGATGCGCGACCGTCGGGGCCAAAGGCCAGATCGTCATTCCCCAAGCCGTCCGGGAGATGTTCGGCATCAAACCCGGGGACACCGTCATCCTTCTCGCAGACAAAGAGAAGGGCATCGCGATCGTGAAAGACGAATTCCTTCACGAACTCGCGGAAAGGAGCTTCGATGGGAAATGATCCAATCCTAGAGATTCATGGTCTAGGCAAAAATTACCCGAAATTCCAACTGAAGGACGTTTCCTTCTCCCTCTATCCTGGGAAAATCATGGGATTCATCGGGCGAAATGGCGCGGGCAAAACGACGACCCTCAAACTCATCTACGGGCTCGTCAAGAAAGATGCCGGCGAGGTCCTTTACGAGGGGCGTCCCATCGAAAACGAAGAAGCGTTCAAATGCGACATCGGGATGCTATTCGGGGGCATCGACTTCTATCCGAACCAAAAAGCGAGGACCATCGCCGAAGTCACGCGGCGCTTCTACCCGGCTTGGGACGAGGACCTTTTCCAGAAGTGGGTCCATTATTTCGATGTCGACTTGAACAAGAAAATCAAGGAACTGAGCAACGGGATGCGCGTCAAGTTCAATCTCGCGGTCGCTTTGTCCCATGGGGCGAAAGTCCTGCTTCTTGACGAACCGACGAGCGGCCTTGATCCCGTGAGCAGGGACGAGCTTCTCGACGCCTTCCGCCGCATCGCCAAGGAAAAGGGGACCGCGATTCTCTTCTCAACCCACGTGATCTCGGATCTCGACAAGATCGCGGACGACATCGCCTACATCCAGAACGGCTCGATCGTCGCCTTCGAGTCCGTCCCGGATTTCAAGAAGCATTACCGCCACATCGAAGGGGATACTGCCTCCCTTACGGGAAGCGAGAGGGACCGCATCCAGCATTTCCGCGAGAAAGATGGGCGTTTTGCGGGCGTCGTCTATGACGATGACCGGATCATCGAAAGCGCGACTTACAAAGAAGCGAGCCTCGAGGAAATCATGCTCGCCATCGAAAGAGGCAACGAAAATGAAGAATCTCCTTTTTAAGGAACTGCGCCTGTCCGTTCCCCCGCAAACCTGGGTCTACATCGCTCTCGTCGCCTGCGTCCTCATCCCGAGCTGGCCTCCGATCATCGGCTTTTTCTACGTGACGCTCTCCGTCATGATCATCTTCCCGATCGCCCACGCGAATCGGGACGCGCTTTTCACCGCCCTCCTCCCGGTCCGGAAGGAAGACGCGGTCAAGGGCAAAGTCGTCTTGATCTCGTTCCTCGAACTCGCTTCGTTCGTGGTCGCGATCCCGCTTTTGCTCGTGCGTGAATTCCTCATCAACCCGGCGCTCATGAATGATCCCGAAGCCGCGGAGATGCTCGTGGGGTCCGAGGCCAACTTCGCGTTGATCGGGGCAGCCCTCTTCATGTACGGCACCTTCAATCTCGTCTTCTTCCCTTGGTATTACAAGAAAGCCTCCCGCGGGGTCATTCCCCAGCTCGTCTCGTTGTTCGTCGTCATGGTGATCATGGTCTTCTACATCATCCTCACGGCGGGCTCGGCCGAGGTCTCCGCCGCGATCAACGACTTCACCTTCCCGGGCATCTTCATCCAGCTCGGCGTCTGCCTTTTCGGGGTTCTCTTCTTCTTCGGGGCGACCGGGCTTGCTTCTCTTCTTGGCGGGAAAGCCTTCGCAAAACTCGACCTCTAAGAAACCCAAAGCCGGAAAAGAACGGGGGCATCCCCTTGCTTTCCGGCTTTTTTCGTGGTCGAAAGCCTTATGAAAAACGGGTTTGAACCCCTTGAGAAAACTCTGTTCTATTCCAAATGATGTGAGACAAAATCCCCAAAGCAAAAAGGCATCTGAC
>JAEDJP010000036.1 GCA_016296285.1 Bacilli bacterium | reverse complement strand
TTCGGGCAGATCGCCTGGGCCATCGAGAACAATTACATCAACCTTTGGGTCTTCTCCCAATCCCACAACACGGACCACATCGCCTGGATGACGACCGGCAGCGCGATCGTCGCGACCCTCACGACCTTCTTCGTGGGGGCCCTAAGCGACCGGCTTGGCAAGCGCAAGCCCTTCATCGCGGGCGGCTATACCATCTGGGGCATCTTCGTCTTCCTCTTCGGGGTCATGTCCCTCCCGAACATGGAGGTCCTCGGGGGATCGCGCGCCACCGGGCTCATCCTCGTCGGGGTCATGAACCTCGTCGTCGACTGCGTCATGACCTTCTTCGGATCGAGCGCGAACGACGCCTGCTTCAACGCGTTCGTGACCGAGGCGACGAACGAGAAAGAACGACCCTTCCTCGAGACCCTCTTGAGCGTCATGCCGTTGCTGAGCCTTGCGATCATGATGCTCGCGGGGCTTGTCCTCGGCATCCCCGACGCCTCGAAGACCGAGGCCGAGATCGCGGGTCCTTGGTTCGCCTTCTTCCTCCTCTTCGGCGCCCTCACGACGCTTGTGGGCATCGCGTCGTTCTTCTTGCTCCCCAAGGACAAGGTGGCCCCGTGCCGCCAAGAAGGGTATTTCTCCCACATGGTGAGCGGCTTCAAGCCCACGAGCGTCAAGGCCAACCCCTCGTTCTACATCGCCCTTCTTAGCTTCCTTTGCTTCAACGTCGCGGTCGATGCCTTCCTCCCGTATTTCATGGTCTATTTCCAGAACCTCCCGAGCTTTTCGGGCACCAACTTCTACGTGGCCCTCGGCTCCATCATGGGGGCCGCCTCCCTCCTTGTGATCCTCCTTGGGGCGTTCCTCGAGAAGATCGGCAAGCGCAAGGTCCTCGTCCCGGCCGTCCTTCTCATGGGGATCGGGGCCATCGGGCTCTTCTTCTCCGGGGACAACCTCGGATGGTCCATCGGCCTAGGCATCCTCCTCATCGGGGGATACCTCGTCGGGACCGCCTCCTTGGGCGCGGAAATCCGCGACCAGACCCCCGCGGGGGACGTCGGGGCCTACCAAAGCGTGCGCATGGTGTTCGTCGTCATGCTCCCGATGGTCATCGGCAGCAACCTCTCGGCGCTCGTGTTCGACTCGACGTACGTGAACGATTTCGGCGAGACCGTGAAGGCCCCGGACCGCAACATGTGGATCGTGGTGGCCGTCGCGGCGCTCCTCGCCCTCGCCCCGATCCTCTGGCTCATCCTCCGCGACCGCAAGTTGGCGCGGAAAGAGGGTTGAAGGGAACTTCCCTAGTTGCTCTTCCTTCTAAGGAAGGCTATACTTTCCCCCGTTAGGTACTAAATTATGAGAAACAAGAAAATGAAACTCTTCCTCGGGATCGTGGTTCTCGCCTGCGCTCTCGTGGCCATCTTCGGCCTCTTCGGCAACCTCTTCGCGGACGTCAATTCCATCCCCGACGGCCGCGGCTCCATCTTCGGCTTCATCTTCCACGCCGAGGAGATGGGCTACAACGAGATGCCCCTCTTCACCACCGCGTTCGCCTTCTTCATCGCCGCGAGCGTCCTCGCCCTTCTCGGCGGGTTGCTTCCCGGCAAGATCGGGGCCTTCGCCCTTGGCCTCACGACCCTCCTTCTCCTCGGTGGGGCGATCATCCTCCTCAACGGCAAAGGCATCTTCCTCGCCGCGGGCACCATCTCGAACGCCCCTGCCTACGACGTCGACGACCTCGCGCTTGGCATCGGGGCCATCCTTCCCTCGGTGTTCGCGATCCTCGGTTCCGTCCTCGGCCTCTACGGCACGTACCTCGGCATCAAGGCCTAAGGCTCTTAACGACAAAAGACTCCGGGCGTTCCCGGAGTTTTCTTTTGCAAACAAAAAGCCGGGATGACCCGGCTTGCGGCTTAGGATGCGGTGTCGCGGATGTAGCCCGGGACCTCTTCGTAAGGGATGCCGAGGCTATAGGCGAGTTCCCCATAGATAAGAGGTACCGCGCGCGAGACGAACATGGCGTCCATCGAATTGAGGTGGCCATCCCTCGCCTTGCGTTGGAAGGCCCCTTCCAGGAGGGGAGCCAAGGCTTCGATCTTCCCTTCGCGGAGGGAAGCGTCATAGGCGTTCTTGCGGGCCTTGGAATCCTTGATGTAGAGGTCTTTGCGGATATCGGGCCAAGAGAGGACGATGCGTTCCGCCTCTTCCTTCAAGAGGGGCTCAGAAAGCGAGGCGCAGTTGGACACGGGGACGCGGACGATGTTGTCCTTGTCATCCCCATAGAGGGGGAGCAAGACGTAATAAAGGAACGAGGCATCCCCGCCCGTTAAGGGCGCGATGTCCTTGACGAGGCATACGCCGCAATGGGAATGAAAGACGTGCTGACCGATCTCGAACGGCATGGCGTTTACCTCCTTTCATGAATGGGCCGCGAAGCCCTTTCAATGTTCCATCATATTATAAACGCTTTGTCGAATTTTTGTAAGCGCGGAAAAGGTCCGCCCCTCAAAATTTCCTATGCCATGGGCATTTTCGGGAAACTAGCATGGAGGGAACCAAACTCCCATCCTGTCGGTATCTTGTTCTTCTTGCCAATCGATGGAGGGCCTATCTACGGGGTTTTGGTGGGTGCCCTCGTCTTGGGTCCAAAGGGGCGGATTTAAGCCTCCAATTCACCCTGAAATTGGGTACCCTTATCCCCTCGTTTGGCAAATTCTACCCTTTTTCCGCTTCGCGGTCGCGGTTTCCCAAACGCCTTTCTTCCGGGCGTCTTTTCCCTTACCTTGTTCTTTCTTTCTAGACATCGTTTGGCGAAAAAACCTTCTCTACGTTTCGCGGAAACGAAGGATAAGGTCATAAAAAAGAAGGGGGACGTATCCCCTAGAAACGGGAATTCTCCATTCCGGAGAACGGGGTTCTTTCGCGCGGATAGGGGGTCAAGTCCATCGTAGAGTGACTTCCCCGCCCCCGCGTAGGAAGATGAGACTGGCCGATAGGCTAGAAAGGAGACATCTCGGCATGCGGTTCATGGCGAAAAGTTTCGAAATCCCATCCCTCCTCGTCCTCGGGCTCGGCCTTGGGGCGGGAACCGGATTCGGCGTGCACGAGATGCTCAAGCCGACTCTCGAGGTCATCGACGGGGACGCGAGCGCCTACATGATCGACGCGGAAGCGGCCTTCGGGAAATACGAGGCGGCCAAAAAGAAGGGGGCGCCCCTTGAAAGCGCGCTTGACCCAAGCGAGATGATCTCGGTGGCCTACACCCTCTTCTCCCGCCAGGAATACTCCTGCAGCGAAGGCGTCGGGGTATCGAGGGCAATGGGGCTTGTCGACCAAGGCATCCAATCGATGACGGTCCGCGACAAGGACCGTTACTTCGAGGAGAGCAACTCCTTCTCGAACTTCGTATCCCTTTACAACCGGATGTACCAAGAAGGGGACACGACCACGAAATACTGGGGCAAGACGCCGAATTACGGCGGGAACGCCCCGGAAGAGGTGAGCAACGAGCAATACGCTTCCGAGATGGGCCGACAGGTAAGCGAATCCATCGTCTACCTCGTCTCGCCGAAGACCGATAGCCCGGTCGATCGCTCCGGCAAGGGACTGAGTTCCATCAAGAAGCACGACGGGGGCTACACGGTCGAATTCGAGGCCGATCCCGCTTCCTCGACCTTGCGGTACGTCCACCAGATGAAGACGATCTCGAACCTCAAGGAATTCCCGCGGTTCGATTACGTCCACCTGACCTACGAGCTCGACGAGGATTTGAACCTCCTCTATTTCCGGAATTACGAATCCTATCGGGCGACCCTCGCAAGCGGCATCGGCAGCACGTGCGAGGGATCCATGACGACGGTCTACAAGGTCTTGGGACCCGGGGAAGCGAGCATCCCGCTGCCAAGCGACCCGAGCATCGCCTATCCCAAAGACGAGGCGAGCCTGCTCGAGAAATACGGTTACTAACGAAACGAACGATTGTTCGGGGGTAAATATCCATGAAAGAAAACAAGAAAACGAACACCAAGGGGCTGAAACACGTCCTCCTTTTAAGCGGGGCCTTCCTTTTGACCTTCGGCCTTTCCGCGGGAGGCGTCTTCCTCCTGTTGCCGCAGAAGACGATCACGAACTCGATCGGCAACCAAAACGTCCCGGACGCGGAACTCACGAACAGCCAGAAATTCGTGAACCGCCTCCTTGAGACGGCGACAAGCGGCATCACCCTTGACGTCGACAACCTGGAATTCGTGATCCCGGGGGCCGTCAAGACCGTCGACGGGCAGGAAGTCCGAACCGAGAACCGCATCGAGAACATCGAGGGCAAGAACCCCCGCATCGCCCTCGCCTTGGACGAGATTTCCTTGCAGGGCATCTCCCTTTCCGCCGAGCTCCCCTTGCAATATAACGGCCTTAAGAGGGAATTGAACCTCGGCCTGCTTGGCGATGGGGAAACGAGCAAGAACCTCTATTTCAACATCGGGGACATCGACGGGGACGAAGGCGATTGGACCGCCGGGTACCAAGTCGACGTCTCGCGTTACGTGACCGAGGAAATCGATCCCGTCACGGGCGGGACGATCTCCTACGAATACGGCGCGCTCGACTTCGTCATCCACGACATCCTCGAGATCCTGACCGAAGGCGGCATCAACGTCGACACCTATGGCAAGATCGAGTCCATCATCACGGGCGATTCCTCTTCCTCCTCGAGCGAGGAGACCTCTTCTTCCTCTTCCTCGATCGACGCGGATGCGCTTCTGGACGCGCTCAACACGATTTCCGAAGCGACGATCGCGGGCAAAACCTACTTCACCCTCGATTTGCCGCTTGGGGATCTGAACCTCTCCATCGGCCTCGGGGCTGACGAGAACATGAACCTGAGCCACGTCGACATCCCCTCCAAGACGAGCGGGCTTTCCGCGCAGACCTTCAACACGGACTGGACCCTCGTCCTTTCCGCGGACGTCAAGACCGCGGCATCCGGCGAAACCTATGACTGGACCGTCCCGGCGGCCTGGCAAGCTTATCCGCGCCTCGACGATTCCCTCGACCTCTTCCGCCGGGTCGCGAGCCTCGTGGCGACCCCGAAGTTCGGCCTCCGCCTCGACGTTGACATGATCCACCGCGAGGACGAGAAATCCGGCACCCTCACGACCTTCGCCAAAGACGGCGTCGAGGAACGGGCCCTTCTGAGCTTGAACGGCGACGTCGACCTCTCGTGGAAATTCGATAACGGCAACATCAAGGGCGTCAATTTCAACAGCGCCGCCGCAACTTTTTCCTTCGAGAAGATGAACAAGACCGAATCCGGCTGGGAACGCGGGAGCAACAAGCAAATGCTCGAGGCCTACATCGATAACAGCGCCCAGGGCAACGCTTCCGTCTACCTGAACGTCATGGACGTCCTCAAGGCGAGGACCACCAAGACCGTCCTCGACGAGATGGTCGGCAAGTTCAAGGACGAGGCCTCGTCCTCGACCGACCCCGTCGAAACCGTCGAGGAGGAAAAGACCTCCGCGCAGCTCGACGAGATCGTCGATACCATCACGAACGTCATCGGGACCCTCCGTGGCGAAGAGAACTTCGATACCCCGTCTCTCCTCGCGGGGCTCAAGGAAAAGCATTACGAATCCATCCTCGAGATGATCGAAAGCGTCCAAATCGAGGACAACCTCATCGCGATTTCCCTTTCCCTCAAGGGCCTTGGCTTCCCCGAGGCGCGCATCGTCGTCTCCTTGGACGGCAATTCCGCGCATAGCCTCGCTTCCGTCGAGATCCAGAACCTCGTCCTCAACACGATGACCCTCAACGTCTCCCTCGCGACCGAGGCGTTCGAATCCTTGCCCGGGGACAAGCTCCTCGCGATGAACGGCTGGTCCGAGATGAACCGCCTCCCGACCCTCGTCGACCCGATCGCGAAGATCGTCAAAGACAAGAAGGCGAGCATCGGCATCGCCGGTTCCGTCTCCAAGCTCGGCACGATGGACGTCTATGGCGATCCCTCGAAGACCCAGGGCCTTGACATCGACGGCTCCTTGAACCTCGACTTCTCCAAAGCCAAGGGCGAAGGCGCGGACAACCCCTTCCTCGTCCAGGGCGGGGCGAGCATCACCCTCGTCGAGAAGGCCGACACCTATTACCAAGACCACCACGTGAAGCTCGACGTTATGAACGCCGAGGACGAATTCGCGAGCGCCTCCAACCAAGTCTATTTCCATTACGACTCCCTCAATGACGGGGGCGAGGCGATCGAGAACCGCGACAACCCCGAGAACCTCGAGGGCCTCAACGGCAAGATCCACCTGAGCTCGGCGGCGGATGCCATCACCCCGATCATCGACGCGATCTCCGGGGCGGATGACCGCTTCGGCCGCATCTCGCGCCTCCTCTCCTCCCCCGCGGAAGCGACGTTGCTGAGCGACCTCACGAGCGGCAACTACTTCTCCGCCCTCACCTACGACGTCCTCAAGAGCGCCTCCATCGGCGGGGACACCGATTCCTTCGTCATCGACGGCTCCTGCTTCGGCATGGACGGGGACATCGAGCTCTCCCTCGCCTTCGAGGAAGCCGGCCTCAAGAACATCGGGATCGGGATGCTCCTCGGGGCGGACCCCCTCACCGCGACCGACGTCGAACTCGCCCTCTCCTTCAACGAGGTGAACGAAACGACTCCGTTCTCCTTCCTCGATCACGAAGCCTCCTACACCGACTTCACGGGCCTCGCGTCCCTTGGGGATTACGCGGTCTCGACCGCCCTTCTTGGCCTAGAAAACGGCACGGGCGTCTCCACCTATGACCTCCAAGGCGACGTCTCCATCGCCCTTGGGAATTACGAAGCCAAGATCGCTTCCGCTTCCATCCAGGCGAGCGTCGAAGGGGCCAAGACGATGGTTCACGCCTCCCTCGACGACATTCCCGTCATCCGCGGCATCAACGCCCCGGACGACCCGCGCTATTTCCGCGAGCTCGAGCTCGGGGGCCAGCGCGACGCTTCCTTCTATTACTATAGCGACGGGCGCGAGGACGCCGAGGGCAACCTCGTGAGCGAGCTCCTCATGACCCGCCATAGCGACTACGGCCGCCTCGCGAACGTCAACGACTCCGTGAAGCTCGACAAGGAAGGCGCGTTCAAGGACGACGCCCTCAATTACCTCCTCCAATACTTCCTCGGGGTCAACGAAGCCTTCTTCGAGGAGGAAGAGGCCACCCCGGGCGCGGAAGAAACGCCCGCCCCGGCGGAGCGTGGCCTCGCCCTCCATATCGAGGATCTCTTCGGCGGCTTCGCCAAGACCTTCGACGAGGAAACGGGCATCGCGACCTGGGAAATCCGATTGAACCTCAACCCGCTTCTTGGGGTCAATGTCCTCGATGACATCGTCCTCCGCCTCGAAGGCGGTTCCTTCGGCGGGTTCCATGCCCTCAACGCCATCCACGTCGGCGCCGGCGTCTCCCTTGAAGGGGATCAGGGCAGCCGCATGAACATCCTCTCCGCGAACATCGACCTCCGGCTTCTGAACCTCCGCAACGGGGAATACCTCGACGGCTGGACCAAGGGCCAAGAGGCGTTCGAGGAGAACTTCATCCGCTTCCTCGACGAATCCACCTACGAGGAAGTCGGCATCTACGCCGAGCCGACCGAAAGCGAGGGCGGCCCCGCCTGGCGCCATGGCATCGACGAGGCGAACAAAGGCCACCGCAACTACTACCTCGGCCTCAGCGCCTGACGAGTCTTTTAAGAAGGCTGCCGCGAAAGCGGTGGCCTTTTTCCTTTGAAAAAGCTTTCGGAAAAAAGATATATCGGTAATTAAATCGGGAAAAAGGGAAAAGAAAGGTTTTGGGCGATGGGGGCGTGGGATAATGGTGGCAACTCATCGAAAGGAGAAACAAAGAATGAGAAAAATCCGTGTTGTCCAATATGGCTGCGGCAAGATGTCCAAATACATTTTGCGCTACCTCCACGAGCATGGCGCGCAAATCGTCGGCGCCATCGACGTGAACCCCGACATCCTCGGGATGGACGTGGGCGACTTCGCCGGCCTCGGCATCAAGACGGGCATCCGCATCGAGAAGGACGCGGACAAGGTCCTCGACGAGGCGGACGCGGACGTTGCCATCGTCACCCTCTTCTCGTTCATCCACGACATGTACGAGATGATCGAGAAATGCGTCTCCCGCGGCATCAACGTCATCACGACGTGCGAGGAGGCCATCTACCCCTGGACCACCGACGCGATGGAGGTCAACCGCCTCGACAAGCTCGCGAAGGAGACCGGCTGCACGATCACCGGCTCCGGCATGCAGGACCTCTATTGGATCAACATGGTGAGCTGCGCGGCCGCTGGGTGCCATTCCATCAAGAAGATCAGAGGGGCCTATTCCTATAACGTCGACGAATACGGCCTCGCCCTCGCGAAGGCCCATGGCTGCGACCTCACCCCCGAGGAATTCGAAAAGACCCTCGCCCACCCCGCCGAAGTCGTTCCTTCTTACGCTTGGAACGCCGCGGAAGCCATGGCCTCGAAACTCGGCCTCACCATCGTCTCCATCGAGCAGAAAAACGTCCCGTACATCATCGACCACGACCTCGAATCCGCGACCCTTGGCAAGGCCATCAAGGCCGGGCGCTGCATCGGCATGTCCGCGGTCGTCACGATCAAGACCGCCCAAGGCATCGAGATCGAGGAAGAGACGATCGGCAAGGTCTACGGGCCGGATGACGGGGATATGTGCGATTGGTGGATCGAGGGCGAGCCGAACCTCGAATACCACGTGGTCAAGCCCGCGACCGTCGAGCATACCTGCGCGACCGTCGTGAACCGCATCCCCTCCCTCATCAAAGCCCCCGCGGGTTACGTGACCTGCGACAAGCTCGAAGAGATGCGTTACATGGTTTACCCCATGGAACTCTACCTCCAAGACTAAGTTTCCTTTTGTCACGAGGGCACCGATTTTCCCAAAAGGCGGGAGAACGGTGCCCTCTTTTTGCATTTTTCCCTTTTCAAAAAATTGAAAATGCTTCTAAAATGGTTCCTATGGAAAACATCTCCGCGATCGTCGGGAGCAATTTGGCGGCCCTTCGGAAAGCCAAGGGCATGACCCAGCAAGAGCTCGCACTCGAAGTCCATTACAGCGACAAATCCATCTCCAAGTGGGAGCTCGGTTACAGCACCCCGAGCGTCGACGTCCTCATGGATTTCGCCGCGTATTTCGGCGTGTCCCTCGAATATCTCGTCACCGAGCACGGGGAAGGCGAAGCGAAGGAGCTCTTGGACGCGAACGCCGCGAAAGACCCCATCACCGCGAACAAATTCTCGATCCTCGGCCTCACCGTCATGGTCGTCATCCTCATCGACCTCTCGATCTTCTTCTCCGAGCTGTTCTTCCGCAAAACGCCCGCGGACTATAACGTCTACAGCATCTTGCCCTGGATGGTCCCGGCTTCTTGCATCATCGCCGCCCTCGAGGTGCGCGCCTTCTTCCACAACCGCATCGCGGTCACGGTCCTCGGCAGCGCCTTCGTCTGGTCTTTGTTGCTCTGCTTCTGCCTCCAATTCGCGGTTTTCTCCGCGACGACGGAAGGCATCTGGGTGGTTCTCTTCATCGGGATTCCCATCCAAGTCATCCTCATCCTTCTCGCGAATTGGAAGAAAACGGCCAAAAAAACCAAGACGCCATCGAAATAATCTCGGGTTCTCCGATTCGGAGAACCCTTTTTCTTGTGAATCAAGAAAGGTTTTTTGGCCTCAGAGAGAGAACTTTGGGCCTTTCGCACTTATAATGCCTACAAGGCATTCCCTTGCCTTTTGACGCATGAAAAGAAAGACCCGATTCCTTGGCTTCATCACCCTTGCCCTGACCGGCCTCCTTTCCTCGTGCGTCCCGGTTTCCCGCGGCGCGGAGCCGATGGAAGGGAACCCGTCCCTTGACGAATCCTCCACCTCCGTCATCTCCCTCGGCGGGGAAGAGGCGCGAACCCATTTCCTCGAGGATTTCTCCTCCCTTGCCAAAAGCGGCCTGACGCTATCGCTTGATGAGGCGTTCGTAAGCGTCGACGCGAAAGCCGAGGGCATGGAAAACCGGATCGACCTCTCGGGGGCAGAGGTCTCGCTTGCTTTCGATTCCCTGAGCCTCCATGACGTCCACCTTTCCTTGGACGCCCCCCTTTCCTACAACGGGGTGTCGCGGTATCTAGGGGCCTACATCCACGACGATTGGCTCTATTTCCGCGTGGGCTTCCCTTCCTCCCCGACCGACGAGGAATTCCAAGGCCCTTCCCTCAAATACAAGGTGTCGCTTGAATCCTATACCGGTGAGTACGACCCCGAGGTCAACGGCGACCGCTTCTACGAATACGGCAACCTCTCGTGGGTCTATGACGAGATCGACGCGATCCTCTCCACGGGCACCTCTTCCGCGCCTTCCGAAGAGCAAGCCTCGACCGAGGAGACGAAAATCGAGTTCGAGACGGTGAAAGACACGTTGTCCGGGATTACCGAATCCTTTCTGGACGGCAAGCCCTATTTCACCTGGAACCTCCAGCTGACCGAGGGCGGGGACGTCTATCCCATCGGCCTCAAGGCCACGGCGGATTATTCCTTCGCGGGCATCGATTTCCCCGCGAAGACAAGCGGGCAATCGACCTTTGCTTTGAGCAATACTTCCCGCATTTGCATCTCTTCTTCCCTCTCGACCCGGAACGCCGCGGCGTGGAACGAGCCTAGCGACAAGGACGGGTATCTCCTCCTCGAGGATTCCCTTGGGCTCTTCCGCAGGGTCGCGAGCCTCGTGAGCGAAGAGACCTTCAACATCGGCATCGACCTCGAGATCCTCCATCACGAGGACGAGATCCTCGGCACCTCCACGACCTTCGGGCGCGACGAGATCAACGAGGGCCTCCGCATCGAAGGGGAGGCGAGCGTCGACCTCGATGGCCTTTCCATCGACGCGATCGGCTTGAACGTCGCCCTCGGGTATCTTGAGGGCATCAAGGACGAATTCGGGCTGAGCTTCGTGCCAAGCGGCCAGCGAAGCGAGATCGGCTTCGAGCTCGACAGCGCCGCCGTGAACCCCGACCGCGGGCTTTACGTTTCCCTCAACGACGCGACCCGCATCGCGACGAACAAGACCGTCCTCGACGCCTTGTTTGGCAAATTCTCTTCTTTCGGCGACGTCTCGTTCGGGGAAGGCGGGGCAAGCGAGGGCACGTCCCTCGGCAACCTGCTATCCTCCCTCGACGCGATCGCCCGCCAAATCGACGAGCTCAAGAATTCCGCCTTCGGGCAAGGGCTCTCGGAAGGCCATTACGAATCGATCCTCGATGCCCTC